>JADFHU010000087.1 GCA_022567055.1 Planctomycetota bacterium | reverse complement strand
GGGAAATGATGAAGCCGGTGCCTCGGGCGCGTTGTGTCCGAGGCGCTCGGCTGCGACCGCGCGGCGAAGGGAAGAATCGTTCGAAGAAGTCCTCGTCAAAGAAGGGATGATCCTGGCGAAAGCCATAACGATCACCACTCTCTCGTCCACTCTCCTTTTCACACACAATGTTCACCACGGCGGGGGAGGCTTTTTCCACAATCGAGGCGAAGGCCTTGCCCATCGACCGCAGAGCCTTTAAACTTTCGGTCTCTGCCGCCCCGATAGGCACTACGAATGTGGCGGCGACCAAAACCACTGCGATTGAGATGGCTCGCGATCTCAGATTCCTATAGATCAAGTCCATTTTCCTGTCTCCTAATTAGCTCTTGACTCAGTGATACATGTCTCGGTTTTTCGTGGGGCTGTCCAGCCTTCTTATCGTATGGCTAATTACGCATCCTTCAACCAAAAGTTCGGCCGACAAACATGTTTTCTCATGCTCCCGGGTGCACCCGCCGAAAAAGTCATGGCGATTCCAGGTGCAGTCGCTATACTAACAAAAACGCGCCAACCTTTATTGGACGGCCGGCGTGGGCTGCAATTTGAAAAGTACATAGGGGGCGACTGGCATCGACCGGATGACGGAGAGCCAAGTTGCATGTCCAGGACACCGGTTGGCCTGGTTAAAAATCCGGTACCTTAAGTTTAATTGGCAACTCACAGTTGCGCATGGCTGCCTAAATTGGCTGGCCCGTTCTCCTCGGCTTTGTCTGCGAGCTGAGACAGGACGCCAAAAAGCAGGCTGGTTGAACAGGTTGTTTGGGACTGTTTGACGAGATTTCACCAGACTAGCCGCGTTCGGAGCCTGTCGTTCGGCGACGGACAAGGCGAATTTCAAATGATCGACTAAACATGTAGAAGCTTGCCTTGAAACATCACGGGACGGGGGTTCGATTCCCCCCGCCTCCATTCGACTCGCTTCGCTCGCTCATGGCAGGCCATTCGATCTAGCATTCCATGCCCAGATTGAGGATTGTGCCTGAGCAGATTGCGACACATCTAATTCTCCACGATTCACCTTCCCCACAATAGCAAGGCCGACCCCTTTCCAGCCGATGAAGGTGTAGACCAAGTCTGAAAGGGAAACATCAGGAAACCGCAGATACATGAGACCGAGAACCGAGGACCTAGACAACAATCGCCTTCACAGGAGATGGTGTTGGCTGGTGGCGATGATGATTTGTGCGGGCGGCATGGCGAGTGCCCCGCGTGAGCATCGACGGGAACTGCCTCGGTTCACCGACCCGGTGATCCACCAAGATCGAGGCTGGGCCACCAGGTCTGTTTTTCAGAAAAGCGATCGGGATCGGCATGCGCCACGTCAGCGACCTCCAGGGACAATCCATCGCCGTCCGTTCCGCCATACCAGCCATCATCGTAGCGGAAATCCAGGATGGTTGCTCCCAGGGCATCCGCGAGTTTGATGCGTTCGCTCCTGTTGCTGAGATTGCCCGTGTAGGGCGTCGTTCGCCAGGAGACGCCGATGCAGGTCGGTTGGGCTCCCGTCGCTGATGCTACCCGTTACGTCCTCGAACAGTCCCTCCATGATGTGCTCTGCGTCCCAACTGTGGTAGCGCCAGCGTCCGTTCGGATCCACGCGGTTCCGTGACGCTTACCAGTTTTGATGGGCCCAGTCCCAGTTGCCGACGTAATAGTTCATGATCAGATAGTCGATCAGGCCAGGCACGTCCAGGACCTCCTGGATGAGCTGGTAGTTCTCCGGAATCCTCAGGTCGGCATTGGCAAGGCTGAGGATGGCCTGGTAACTGGCTGACGAGCCGGAAACGACCCGACTTGCGTTGTGTTTGAGCACATCATAGTCTTCATCTCGACCGCCCAGATCGTCGGTCAGATACATGCCCCCGACGTCGAGGGCAGTCTCCGTGGGATTATAGAACTCGATCCAGTCGTCGTATTGGCCCTGCGGATCCTTGACAACGCCACTGTTCGACGCCATGAACTCGTTGATCACAACTGGGCCGGCGACGCACACTGACCCTAGAACGCATCCCAGCAGAATTCGCAACGCCGTGATCCCATGGCTCATATCACACTCTCCTTCCGAAAAATTCGCAATTTGTTGATACAATTCATCCGTCCATAAGTCGACTGGCGCTATTGTACACTTAGACGCCAACGATACAAAACTATTGCATACACGCGCGTCTGTAGTCGACCCAACGACGTCTCTGTGAGAGTCTAGGCTCTGTCTGAAAACCCCATCGTTGGCCCGCCTGCCCCGTCTTCGACTCTGAGGGATGAGCCCTCCCATTCGATGGGCCAGAGCGGCCCCTTAGGGCCAGTCGAAGGCAGGCTCAGACTCGAATGAGAGCTTCTTCGAGGGGAGAGCGAGCAATTCTTCGTGCCTGGCAAAGACGGCGACCTGTCCGCCATAGCTTTAGCGAAGGCGGGAGCAGGCGATGTTGGTTCTACCGTCGATGCAGCCGGATGCAGTCAACGAGATCGCTGAACCCCATGCCATCCGACATGATGAGGACGATATTGGGTCTGGTCCCGGTTTGGCCGGAGCCTGCCATTGTTATGAAGAGCCGCGGATGGGACGGCACAGGTCGATCGAAGGCGGCCTCGACCTCCTTCCGCGAGATATCACGCAGTTCAGATGCTGCCCGGGGGCGTCCGACGCAATTCCTAAGGCGATGGTCAAGATCACCAGACAGATACGTTTCATGCCGACCTCCTTCGTTTAGCGGCTGTCGTTCCAGTTCGCCCTCAGAATGCTCTCTTGTCGGCCTGTCGTCGACCCTGAGGCGCCATTCGGCCCAAGCTCATGGCCGAGGGCAGACCCGAAGGGAGAGCGAGCGGGTTTTTGACACGAAACCTGAGCGAGACGTGTCGGGTATGAGGAAGTGTAGAACCGTTCGGAGACCCGGGCACAGGGTGATCCTTCCAGGTCGCCTAGTCCGCGGACCCGGCTCGCCGGCAGTGTCCTCAAAAAACCTTTTGAGGGGCACCATGGTATGAGTATAGTGTAATCACATTGCATGAGCCTTGTTGGAGACTAATAAACGATGGAATCTCCCGCGAACGATTTGCAGCCGAGCTGGGGTGTGACCCCTGAAAAAATTCAGGAGGCTGTACGCCGAATCGTCGAAACAGCTCATCCGGCAAAGATCATTCTCTTCGGATCCCAAGCCAGAGGGGATGGCCTAATAGACAGCGACCTTGACCTGCTGGTCATCGAAGACGGCGTGAAGGATGCCGTGGGCGAATCCGGGGGGCTACATCGGGCACTTCACGGGCTGTTGATGCCGGCGGATATCGTGGTGGTTGACCGCGTTAAGTTCGAGTATTGGAAGGATACGCCGGGCAACGTCTACTACGAAGCCATGCAGGATGGGATGACACTCTATGAAGCAGCTTGAGCAGGCACGGATTCTACTGGCAAAGGCGATGGAAGACGAGCGAGCCGCGGCCGCTCTGATGTTACATTCCGACATTGGAGACTCGATCATAGGGTTTCATTGCCAGCAGGCGGCTGAGAAGTTGCTGAAAGCATTGCTCTCGGCGCGTCAAGTAGTTTTCCGTCACAGTCATGATCTGGCCGCACTTATCGAAGCCCTGGATCGATCCGGCTACGCCTTTCCCGATCACTTGCGCGCTCTCGAACGGATCACGCGGTTTGCATGGGAGTTTCGGTACGGCCTGTTCGAGCAGCATGAGAATTTTGATCGCGGGGCCGCATTGGAGTTAGTCTACGCCTTGCGTAGGCTTGTCGAAACCGAGATTACGAGGGCTGCCCCATGATGCGCGCGATCAAGCCTGTGGTTGGAAGTCGTCGCCCTGCCACTGATATCATTTCGGAGGAGATCCCAGAGGATAGTTTCGCTCTGGGCCTGGGACTGCTTGCCTTACCATTCTTATTGAGATCTGTTCAGAGCACGCTCATACGTGCGGGCCGCTTGCCGGCTCAGACAATCGGATTCTCGGGACAGCGCGTAATCTAAAACAGCATGTCTTTCCGATCTCCTTTTCCTCTGTGCTTGTCAGCGGTGCCTACCTTGATTTGAATAGAGTCCCTCTCGGCGGAAAGGGCACAGGCTCACTCTGGCCTCCCTCGTTCAATGCACGACGGGGCGAATAAGGCGCACCAACACATCAAATCTCAGGAATGGGTTCTTTCGGATCGATGTCCTTGTCTTCCCAGTTGGCGACACCTTCGTTGTAGGTGAGGATGCGATGGCGACTGCCCGGCGCCGGCGGGACGTTCTTCTCTGGCAGCCACCGGCGGTGGTCGCGCAGGATCTCCGTGAATTGGGAATCGTCTGCTAGGTTGCGCCACTCGTTCGGGTCCTTACGCATGTCGTACAACTCTTCTGACCCATCGGCGTAGCGGATGTAACGCCAGTCTTCCGTGCGGATGCCGTGGTTGTTCTGGTTGTGGGTGGTGATGGCAGGCCAGCGACGTTTCGCCTGGGCGTCTCTAAGTTGCGGGGCCAGGCTATGTCCCTCCAGTCGATCGTTGTCGGGAAGGCTGCAGAGTTCCAGTAGGGTGGGATAGATATCAAGCAGTTCCACTGGTTGGCTGCAGCGGGCATTGGCAGTGACGCCTGGTCCGGCGAAGAGTAGGGGTACACGCGTCGACCGATCCCAGAGGGTATTCTTGCCGGTGATCTCCTTTTCACCTAGATGGTAGCCGTGGTCAGACCAGAGCACGATGAGGGTATTGTCTGCCCGACCACTCGCCTCCAGTGCCTCGATGAGATCGCCGATGAGGCTATCGATGAAACTGGTACAGGCCAGGTAGGATCGCACGAAGTTCTTCAATTCCCCGGCTTCTTCCATGAATTTGAGCCGCGGTTCGGGGAGTTGCCAGTGCAAATACCAGGAGAAGCGGGGCGTGTCCGCGCGATCCTGGCGCAGGATGGGCGGAAGGATTAGCGATTCTTCCGGATGCAGGTCGAACCATTTCTGGGTCGCGTAACAGGGGACATGGGGCAGGAAGAAACCTACCGAGAGAAAGAAAGGTTCTTTAGGTTTCGCCTTGAGCTGTTCGATGCCCCAGGCGGCTACCTTCCAGTCTCCCTTGTCCTCGTCGCGATGGGGAAAGACGCCCCAATCCATCAATGGATGATTGGAAGGGGTGTTGACCAGTTTGGCCTTTGGACGAACCCCTACGCCGGGCGGCGGTCCGATGACCTGAAACTCCTGGTCCTGTTTCTTGCGTCCGTAACCGCCGTGATAGATCTTGCCGGTGGTATAGGTGCGATAGCCCTGGCGGCTCAGGTACTGCGGCAGACTCACGAGATCCTTGTATTCATCAAGCGACCGAAACCAGGGTGCGAGACCATAAACCCCTGTCGTCGAAGGGCGTAGTCCCGTCATTAGGCTGGTTCGGCTGGGATTGCACAGGGGTGACTGACAATGGGCGTTGGTGAAGAGCGTACCCCGTTGGGCCAGGCGATCGATATTGGGCGTCCGCGCCTGGGGGTGGCCCTTCAACGCGCCGATCCAGTCGTTCTGGTCGTCAATCGCAATGAACAGGATGTTTGGTTTCTCCGCTGCGCTCAGGGGGAGACCGAGATTGAGTCCAAAGAGTGTAACCAGGATGAATAGGCGTCGCTTCATGAGGCCTCCTTTGAGTTGGGTAGTCACGGGCTTGTTAGGGATCGGCAAGGGGAGAAGGATCTCGCTATACGCCAATAATGGACCATCGGACTATTAGACTACATATGTCCCCGAGGCACCACTGTTTTCAAGGGTCTCTCCTTCCTGGCTCTGGGATCTTGAGTCTTGAACTCGACGCCGTTTTCGGTAGTATACGGCGAGAGCCTAACATTGAAATAAGGAGTTACAATGAGAACGAGAATGATCCTTGCCCTTTTAGGTTCATGTGTCTTTGCCTGCCTGGTCTCCTCCGGCTCGGCGGCCGAGCCCACTGCACCGATCAAGGCCCTGATTGTCGATGGGCAAAACAACCACAAGTGGGCGGACACGACACCGGTGCTCCAGGAGATGATGGAAAAGAGTGGCCGCTTCACCGTGGATGTGTCCACCTGTCCGCCCAAGGGCAAGGACATGAGCGGCTACCTCCCCGAGTTCGACAAGTATGACCTGGTAGTGGTCAACAACGGCTGGCGGGCCGACCCCTGGTCTGACCAGGCGATGCAGGCCTTTGAGCGTTTCGTCGAGAACGGCGGGGGGGTCGTCAGCTACCACGCGGCTGATAATGCCTGGCCCCAGTGGAAGGCCTGGAACGAGATGATCGCCATCGGCGGCTGGGGCGGCCGCAATGAGAAGAGCGGCCCCTACCTCTATACGGACAAGCACGGCAATGTGTTCCGTGACAGCTCTCCGGGCAAAGGCGGCGGCCATGGCGCCCAGACCGAGTTTGAGATCACCGTCCGTGACACGGAGCACCCCATCACGCGGGGCCTGCCGAAGACCTTCATGCATGGTCCCGATGAGCTCTATTCCTTCTTGCGGGGCCCGGCGCTCAATGTTCAGGTCCTGGCCACCGCCCATTCGGCCAAGTCCAATAGGGGGACCGGTCACGAGGAGCCCATGCTGATGACCATCACCTATGGCAAGGGACGCGTTTTCCATACCGTCATCGGGCACTCTGTCACGCAGATCAAACGCGGCAGCTTTGTCACCACCTTCCTGCGCGGCGCCGAATGGGCCGCCACGGGCAAGGTGACCCTTCCCGTTCCCGCAGGATTTCCCGATCAGGCCTATCCGCCCGGTGAGTAGTGGCTGAGGCGGCCCTATCGCAGCCCTTGGGTCCATCCCTAAGTCATGGATAGGCATGGCTAGGCCCCCACGAGCGCGTCGCGAAAGGAAGAGAATGAACAGCATGAAACTGGCGAATTGCCCCCGAGTCGTTGCCGGGATCGCTTGCCTCTATTCAATCATGCTATTCGCCTTGGGTTGTATTGGAACCGGGGCTCCCTTGGCACGGCTGGTCGTTGAAGCCGGAGATCATCACCGGAGCAATACGCCCGTCTCGCTTGTTTTGGCGGACGGCGTAATCGACCTATCGGGAGACAATTACCACCTCGTGGAGTCAGCAGGATCTGAGCGCTCGGTCCTCCCCGTGCAGATCGAGAGGGGCACGCCCACCCGCCTCTGGTTCATCCTCAAGGGAGAGACCCAGGCCGGCACCACGCGAGAATTCGAACTCCATTCCGGCAGGGCTCGCTCAGAGTCGAATATCGAAGTGACGAAGGACGACAAGACCCTGCTGGTCCGGCAGGGGGATGCCTCCGTGCTCAATTACCACCACGCCATCATGCCGCCGCCCGCCGGGCAGAGCCCGCTTTACGAACGCAGCGCCTTCATCCATCCCATCTGGTCGCCCTCCGGGTCAGTCTTGACGCACATCCACCCGGAGGATCACTATCACCACATGGGCCTCTGGATGCCCTGGACCAAGACCAGGTTCGAGGGCAAGGAGGTCGACTTCTGGAACCTCAATAGGGGCCAGGGCACGGTTCGTTTCAATCGTGTGCTGTCCCAGACCAGTGGCCCCGTCTTCGGCGGCTTCCAGGTGGAACATGACCACGTGGCGCTCCAGACGGCCAGCGGCGAAAAGCTCGTGCTCAAAGAGGTCTGGGACGTCCGCGTGTACAACGTCGGCGGCCCCGATAAGGGCGACTGGATCTGTGACTTCGTCTCCACGCAGCGCTGCGTCGCGGAAACGCCGCTGCTCCTGGAGAAATACCGCTACGGCGGATTCGGATTTCGCGGTGCTGCCGAGTGGAAAGGTGACAAGGCCGCCTACCTGACGAGTGAGGGCAAGACCCGCGTAGATGGCCATGCCACCCGCGCCCGCTGGTGCGACACGGCCGGTGTCTCCGACGGGCAGTGGAAAGGAATCACCCATTTCAGCCATCCCCAGAATATTCACCATCCCGAGTCTATGCGGATTTGGCCCGGCTTCGAGCAACAGGTCTTCTTCAACTGGGCCCCGATTCAACTGGATGATCTGAGTCTCGAACCAGGGCAGGACTACGTGTTCCGCTACCGCATGATTATCCACGAGGGCAAGGTGGATGTGCCCCGTGTGGAACGCCTCTGGCAAAGCTATGCCCACCCACCGGTCGTCACGATCAGCGTCCCTCAGGCAAGGCCGAGGAGACCTGTGAACTACACCTACTGAACTAAGAGCACCTACGCAAAATGACTCTGCATTCAAACGGCTTATTCTGCGTCTGGACGGCGTCAGGCTCCATCGACCGTCCTCGGACGGCCTGCTTCGCCTTCCTTGCCAGTCGCAGAAACGCTCGTTTTCGGTGCGACGATTCATTTTGATAGGTACTCTAAGGGTTGGGGCAATTGTGCGGGGGCAGCGGCCCAACTCACGGTCGAATCGGTCTCCAATACGGTGTCCGGCATTATCTCGCGGCGGGGGACCGACGGGGACGGAGTCCAGGGCAATCGCATCTTATTTATGCAGGCGTGAACGCCCTTTTTTTCTACTCCTTCCCGGGGTTTCCGCCAGGTCGTCATTAGTGATCAGTGACAAAGTAATCAGTCTTTGGCCCAAACCGATCACTGAGGACTGACGGGACCGAGGACCGGAGCCCGGGGACCGATCACCGACTACCGACTACTGATTACTGAATTACTTGCGATGTCCTCGAAGCAGGCGAGCATGAACAGTGACGAAAGGAGAGATTGCCCACATGTCAGTATTTAAACTAGATCCCGAGAGTGTGTTGCAGCGTGTCACCGCTCGGGGCGATACGCCTCGGATGCGAAGTCTCTGGGCCACTGTCCTGCAAGGTGCTCTCGGTTTCGGCCTGGTGGGCATTCTGGCCTTTGCCGTGTGGGCAGTGGGTGGCGGCTGGCTCATGTCGCATGTCGGCAAGTATGGATTTTACGGCGCGATTGCCGTGGCATTCATGGGCCTCGCAGGGTCAGCCCTGGGCCGTCTCGTGATTGGCCCGGGTGCCTTGGCCAGATTCTATGGGTTTTTTACATTGGGCTTTGTTCTCTACTCCATCGTCTGGTGTGCCATTTACTTTACGCTACCCGGCCAGCTACCCGGAAGACTTGGCGGCAAATTGGGCGAAATCTTTGGATCGACCGCAGGCCTCGCTGTCCTCTGTCTCCTGCTCCTCGGCGCGTTCAACGCCCGGCAGTTTTTCCTTCCCTGCTGGGGCGTTCTCTTCTTACTCGTGACGCTAAGCTACTATGTGGGCGAACCCTTCCACACCTGGTACCCTGGTGCGGAAGGAATCCTGGTCTGGGGATTCTGCTATGGCGCGGGTTTCGGTGCGGGCGTGGGGTATGTTCTCTACGAGGCTCAGTCGCGAACCCGTGAACTGCTCAGCGCGGGGCGAGACGCAACACCCGCGTGAATCGTCCGCACTGTAATACGATCAAGAGTCTAACTGGAAAGATGGAGCACATGAAAATTTACCGAACGATCATCCTATTTGTGACCTTGGCATCCCTGCCCTTGAACTCTCTTTTGGCTGCAGATGTCACGGGAAAATGGACAGTGGAGTTTGACTCGCCGATCGGCCGGATGAACTATACCTACGATTTGAAGAGCGAGGGTGACAAGGTTACAGGCCTTGCCGTCAGACAACTCGACGGCCAGACGGATGAAATCGAGCTGATCGAAGGCAAGCTCAACGGTGACACCGTTAGTTTCGTCGAAGTCCGCAAGTTTCAGGACCGGGACCTCAGGATCGAATACACCGGCAAGATTCTGGATGATCGGATCCAATTCACGCGAAAGGTGGGGGACTTCGCAACCATGAAACTGGTCGCCCAGCGAGTGCGCCAGGCGCCGCCGACCCGGCGTGGCCGCAGGACTCCGCCCGTGATCTCACCGGAAATAGGCGCGGGCGGCAAGGTCACCTTCCGCCTGCGCGCACCCAATGCCGCCGCCATCACCGTCAATGGCCAGTGGCCCGAGGGGCGGGTGTCGATGAGCAAGGATGACGCTGGCCTCTGGAGCGTGACCGTGGCGGAGATAGCGCCCGGCGTTTGGGAGTACGGTTTCCAGGTCGATGGTCTGCGCATGATTGACCCGGGCAACCGCGCCATCAAGCCCATGCGGAATCCGCGCACGAGTATCCTCCACCTCCCGGCAGAGCCGCCCCTCGTACACGATTTTCAGGCCGTTCCCCATGGCGTCGTCCATCAACACGACTATCATTCGAAGTCCCTGGGTCGCCTGCGTGCCCTGGCTGTCTACACCCCACCTGGCTATGACCATGGGTCCGACACCCTTTACCCAACGCTCTACCTGCAGCACGGCTCGGGAGACAACGAAGCCACCTGGACCGTCCATGGCAAGGCCCATTGGATCATCGACAATCTCATCGCCCAGGGGCGTGCCAAGCCCATGGTGGTCGTCATGATGGACGGCCACGCCGACCCGGATCGCCGCAACAACACCGCGCTCTTCGAACGCGACCTCATCGAAGATGTCTTGCCCTTCGTGGAGGCCAATTATCGCGTCCACCGAGACTCCGTTCATCGCGGGATCGTGGGCCTGAGCATGGGCGGCGGTCAATCCCTGACGATCGGCCTGAAGAGAGCCGACCGATTCGCATGGGTCGGTGGCTTCAGTGCCAGTGTCCCCCAGGCCGAGAGCGTGGCCGATGCCCTCGACCATCCTGACATCACCAATCAACGGCTCAATCTGCTCTGGATCGCCTGCGGCAAGGAAGACTTCCTGCTGGAACGAAACAAGACGTTCATTGCACTCTTGAAGGAGAAGGGCATCCGGCACGAATGGCTTCTTACGGAGGGCAACCACAGTTGGCCCGTATGGCGGCGCTACCTGGCCCAGTTCGTGCCCAAATTGTTTCAGTGGCAGTCCCAAACGAAACGCCGAAAATCTTCCAAGAATGCGGATGTCGTGTTTTCCCGATAACACCACGAAACGCATGTTATCGAGATAGAAAACCCTCGATAGGGGTCGAAATCTGTGATCCGGGGTGATTACTTCGCGGTGTTATCGGGAAACTGTATAATCACTTATTATCAACAATTGCAAAGGAGAACAGCATGGTCTCATCAGGCAAAGTATCTGCGAAGTATTTTATGTATGCTCTAATTGAGTTCGCGGTTCTCATGGGCTTTCTTCTCGTAGTCTCAATCCTCACCAAGAATGGCTTCTGGATCGAGAACACCCCGCTGGTTGCAGGCATGGTGGCTGTCGTATTCTGTGGGAGCCTTCATAGTGCGGTTAAAGTTGCGTATGAAAGTGGGCTGGCAGAAAATAGTCCTCAGGCAAATACTTGATTCACTGATAACCAACGGATCCAGGGTACGCCTTCGGCGACCCTGATCCTGGCGTTTCGTCCTATAGGGTGAACTGGATAAAATATTTAACTAGTAATTATCATTCAAGCTTAGAAAAGAAAGGAGCGATTATGTTGATATTCGAAGATATTGAGACCCCAGAAAAGACCCCAACCGGATGGTTCGCCACACCCACACTGAGAATACCGAGAGTCAAGAGAGCGAAAGTCCCCGGAGGTTGGTTCGTGCTAATTACTCAGCCAGCGGTACGGGGATCATTTTTTTATCCCGATCCAGAGCATCAATGGGATGGGTCTTCCCTTCCGCAGAATCAGTTGAGTACTTAGTTGAGCAGTGTGCAGTAATGTAATGAAGTACATGCTCCCAACATAACCAATCCATCAAAGCGACGCCAAAAAGCGGCACGCCTTATGGCAACGTTAGCTGGTGAACTCATGTGAGGAGCCAACATGTTAAAGCACGAAGGCAACATGATGTTTGCTGCTCGTGCAGCTTGACCTCTTGCCGGGCCACGGCTCTCAAGGCGGCCGGACCCCATCCCTTCAGGAGCCCCGGCCCTCGCTCTTTCTGCTAACCAATCTCCTCGCCTCGCCATGCCTCTAGAAACCTGGTAAAGCCGG
>JADFHU010000086.1 GCA_022567055.1 Planctomycetota bacterium | reverse complement strand
AACGATTCATGCGTTCAGCGAGCCGGGCGAGTTCTTCGGCGGCCGGTCCCTTCAGAAATCCTTCGTTGACCGTCTCACGAAGTGATTCGAGTTCCTCACGTTGCTTCACCGTGAGTCGTTTTTTGGAACGCAACTCTTGCAGCCGTTTAAACTTCCTCTCGGACTCGAGATCAGTCGCGCTTTCCACTCCCAGGAAACCCGTGAGGATCTCATCGGCCGACCATCCACGGATATCAGTCTCGTTGCGTGAAACGGTCATTTCGCCCCTTCGATCACGTGTAAGCAGATGCACCTGACCGACCCTTAACCCCGCAAGCATCAGCGGCGAGTGCGTCGAGCAGAAGATCTGCAGGCCGGGGAACGTGTTGGTAACCGCCGGGAGGATCCTTCGCTGCCAGGACGGGTGTAGGTGGGCGTCGATTTCATCGATGATCAAAATGCCGGGCTTGTCGCGCAGCTTCGCAGGAAAGTCATAGTGCTTCGCGTATCCAATGAACAACTGCGCGAGCCATTGTATGAGCGATTGCGTGCCCTGGCTGAGCACATCAAGCGGCATCTTGCCGTCCGGTGTGTCAAACTCGGGATACAGGCCCCGCTTGTCCTCGGCAATTCCCGAGAACGCGATGGGAAAGCCTTCGGTGATCTCGGAGGCCAACGCCGCGATCTCTTTGAGGATCTCGCGCATGGCGGGTTTTTTTTGGCGATAGGCTCTGTAGTCGAGTTCTATGATCTCCTGTACGATCTGTTCGTCGCGGACTAGTGATGAACGGCTCTCATCTTCCTGATTCTTCGAGGCCGATACAAGATCGCCGTCTTCGTCAAACACGAATGGCCCACGACTGCGGTCATCCCTCCGGGGCTGCATCGGACCTTTTGATCGGTAGTCCGTGCTGCACCGCAAGGCCGGTACAAAAGTCGTGTACCCGAGCTGTTTCCGGTTTGATTCGAACCTCTGGAATTTCTCCTCCGGCCAATTCTTGGATTTCGGGGAAAACACGATCGGAAACGTTCCTTTCCAAACTTGCTTCAGGCCCTTTTGCGAAACGCCCGCGCTGAAAGCGGCGGCAGGCTCATGCAGCAGTTTGCCCGGAATCGTAAAGGGACTAACCGAAAGATCACCGAGTGCAAAAAGGACGGTCGATTTACCGCAATTGTTCGGCCCGACGAAAAGGTTGATGTGGGGATCGAACTCGAAGCCCACTTCGTCGAACGGACCGAGACCCGTGAAGTGCAGAGTTGATATTGGCATCAAGTAGCTCCTGCGAAACGAAACATAGATCTACGCCACCCGCAACGCGTCACCGCCCCGAGAAGAAAAGGTGTCAGGAAGAGTTACGGATAGGAAATTTGATTTTACGACCATAGAAATGATGCTACCCCCGAGGGAAAGACAGAGCAATGGGAAAACAGCCCTGGAGCTGTTGCATGGGACCACTTTTAGGGTAGCCCTTCGCATTCCACGTAGTCTTGATGAGAATCATACTCCCGCCAAATTGAGATCGTGGCCAGTCCCATTCGCACAGAATGAGAAGTCACAGCATGCGGTGCCTGCTCAGGGCACGGTAAGATCCAGCAGAGCCGCCAATCCATTGACGGAAATCACTGGCTCTCTCTGCGAAATAGAGAGAGAATCCGCAAGGCGGACGGTGCGGCCTTGCCGAATTCCTCAGTCATCCGTAGCGTTCCCGGGCAACAGGGGCTTGACCCGCACATAGGCATTATGAGAAAATGGAGGATTCTGTGTGGTGAAAGAGTTTCTATGACATCAAAGGGTATATTGTCGGGCATTGCGTTTGGCCTCGCCCTCTTCCATTGGGTCGGGGTCGGCTTCTCTGCTGAGCTAGCGATCAACCCGCGCGCGGAGCGTTACTATTCTCTTCTCACCCAGCGACCCGGCAATGAGCAGCTCTTCGACCGGTTTTACGAGGCCTGGCTGGACAGTGGCACGCCCGAGGGGCTGGAACGCTTTCTGAAGGACCAAGTGGATTCGCAGCCCAGCGCCGCAAAACGGCTGCTGCTGGCCTTTTACTATACGCGGCAAGGTCGAGACGCGGAGTCTCTGGATCTCTTCAGCCAGGCTGCGGAAGGCGACCCGCTCAACGGCGAGCTGCTCTTTCTAAAGGCGCAGGCGAAACTCAACACCTTCGATCTTGAGGGGGCCATCGCGGATTTGGAGAGGGTTCGCGGCTTGGAGACCCCTCCCGATCTCGCGGATAAGAGCGCACGGCTCTTGGGCAAGCTCTATCTCCGAAACGGACAGCAAGACCAGGCCAAGCTCCTCTGGCAGGACCTGCTGCGGACACGCCCGAGTGATGAATATCTCTTTGAAGACCTGATCGAGCTTGCGGTGACGGAGGGCCTGTATGAGGAGGCCATTGCCACCAGCGATCGGCTGCTGGCGATCACGCGAGACAGCTATCGATCCGTGATGCGGCGGCTCCGCAAGGGCGACATTCTGCACTACGCGGGCCGGAACGAGGAGGCCTTGGTGGTCTATGCCGACTCGCTGGCGCTGGCGGGGCATGACACCTGGGTCGAAGATCAGATCTGTTCTCAATGTGAGCAGGTCTTCCGACGAGAGGACAATCTGCCGGGCCTGAAGGCATTCTACCGGGCGTTGATCGAAAAAGAGGGTCAACGACTGGGCCTCAAGAAGCGTTTGGCCCGCCTGCTGTTGCAAATGGATCAGACGGAGGAGGCGCTGGCGCTGTTCAGGGAGATCCTGAAGGTGACGCCCGGTGATCAGGCCAACCAACAGGCCTACGTGAAGGCCCTGGTCCAGGCCGGTCAACTGGAGAGGGCCATCGATCTGCTGCATCAGATGACCGGACAACATCCGGACAACCGAGAACTTCTCATAGAGCTGGCGGAACTCTATGACCGCAACGAGCAGGATGTTCAGGCCGCCGAGGCATTGAGGGCCTATCTGGCCCAATCGGAACGAGCAGAGCAGGCGGAGTATCCCTTCCTACGCGTGACCCGTCTCTTCGAGCGCTATGGACAGCTCGACGAGGCCGGCCAGGTCTATCGGCAACTTCTCGAGCGGCACGCCGAGAGCCTGACGGCCAAAGAGGCCTATGCGCGCTTCCTCTTCCGCAGTGGGCGAGAGGAAGAGGCCCTGGCGCTCTGGGAGACCATCGCCCAATCCGGTGACCTGCAAATGCTGATCCGCGCGGCCCAGGCGGCGGCGATTCGTGATCACCGCGAGGCATCCCTCGATTGGCTGGAGGCACGGTACCAGGAGTTTGATGCCGACACGAGCTATCTGTCCATCTTGTGCAACACGGCGATTCGTCTGCGGCAATATGACCGGGCCTTGCCCTGGGCCCGGCGTCAACTGGCGTTGGCCGAGCGCTTCTCCCAGATCAAGGTGGCCATGGGACAGGTCGTGACCATTGCCGAGCGGCAGGACCGGTTGGAGTCGATGACCGAGGCGCTGGCGGCCCAACCCTCGCGTACGATACAGGAGACCTGTTTGTTGTCCGACCTGTACGAGTCGTTGAGGATGAGCACCGAAGCGGACGCCCTCTTGGCGGAGGTGCCCGCCGACGAGCAGGAAACAGCCCTGAGACAGCGGATTCGACTCTGTCGCCTGAGACGGGACTGGTCCCAAGCTGCGGAACTGACCCAATCACTGCTCAACTTGACCGGCGGCCGCGATTCGCTGGCAATCCGCGACATGGTCGACCTCTACCGGCAGGCCAATGAATTCGAAGCGGCCCTGGAATGGATTCCCCGGTGGAAGCAGCGCTCACCGGGCAGCGTGACGCCCTGGCTCGCGGAGGCCCAACTGCTCGGCGCCCAGGGTAAGGAGACCGAGGCCATGCACGTCCTGCGGGCGGGCGATCAGGCCTTCGATGGGCATAGTGACATCCTTTCCCGTTTGGCACAACTCTACACAAAGGCGGATCTTCCTGCCGATGCGCAACGGCTCTACTGGCGTCTGTTCGATCGGAGTGAGCGGGTCAGAGACAAACTCCGTTGGGTCAGAGACATGGCCAGAGCGGCGGGGACGGATGAGGGACGCGAGCGCATCATCGAGCGCTTGCAGGAGCGCCGCCGCGACAATCCCTCCTCGGTGATTCCGCACCTGGCCCTCGCGGAGATGTACCGTCAGACGGATCGCTATGAGCAACGGCGTCAGGCGCTGTTGGCGGCGACACGGATTCAATCACAGGATGTGGACCTGCTCTATGAAATCGCCCGCATCGAGACGTCGGAAGGCGATTGGGAGCTGGCGATCGAGACCCTCACCCGGGCCCTACCCTACGACGACACGCAAAAGACACGCCGGAAGATCGCGCGGCTCCACATCCAGCAGGGCAACGAGGAAGAGGGCTACCGTCTGCTGGCCGATCTGGCAGGCGGTCCGCAGATGGACCGCCGGGATGCAGAAGCCCTCGCGGATACCATGTGCGCCGGTCGCAACTGGGCCCTGGCCGTTGCGTTTTTGGAAGGTCTTCTGGATCCCTTTCCCGAGGACTATCGGCTCCGCTATCTTTACGCGGTCGCCCTGGAAGAAGAGGGTAGGGACCTGGAGGCAATGGACGCCTTCGTCGCGTTGCTCTCCCTCACGGCAGAGATTCCCGGCCACACGGGACAGCCCCTCGCTTCGCCTTGGGCCGGTACCGGGCTCAACTTGACGACCCTCCTGCCCGAAGACGCGCAGGAGTTGATGATCATAAAGTGGCTTCAGCAGCGTGCCTATCAGTACAGGACGACGCGACGTCCTGCCACCGTTTCCTATACCGGATCCTCTGCCAGCCAAGCGACGGTCCTGCTGCCGCCGACGATCGAGGATCTACCCCGCTTTGCCCTCTGTCACATCGTTTCATTGGGACAGTTTCTCGATGGGCCGGATCGGACGTCCCTCCAAGAGCGCTTGACTCGCCGCGGCGTACGGCATGCCGAGGTGCTGATGGATCTGGGTGCAGCCGGTCTACAGGGCCTCACCCGCTCGATAGAGGCCACCGCAGACCGGTTTCCCGATAATCGGGCCGTGCAGGCCATTTGGATCACGCAGAAGATCGGCAGCACGCGGCCGAATCCTGAGCGCTGCCACGCGGCTTTCGCGCTCTTTGAAGAGAATCAACCTCATCTGGCCCTGCTCGCCGGACTGAAATACGCGGCCACCGATGGGTCGGATCCCCATGTGCTGGAAGGGACATTGAAGCTATTGCCCACGCTATCGGCGCCGGGCATCTTCGCGGTCAGGTTGATGATTACACTGGCGCAGCAAGGGCCGCAGGACAGCGTCCTCAGCGCAGAGGTTCGTGAGGTGTTGAATCGGCAGTTGCGGGCCTGGTATCCCCAGCTAAAGGCCAATGCGTCCAGCCGCAAAACGCTGTTTGGCCATATCGCCGGGCGCCTGATCGAGGAAGACCCGGCCGAATACGTTCGCTTTCTCGATGCAGAAATCAGTCGCGTTCAAAGGGACGCCAACGCACCCGGTCAGTGGTCACCGGCCCGCCGTTCCGGCAGCCGCAGACTGGTGGAGCGCCTGATCTTTCCCCCGCGGAGTGTGCCGGGCGTTCCGGACCAAGTGACGCGACTGCTGATGCAGGGCCTGGACCCGCGCTACAGCGCCGGCGCTCGATCCATTGCGACCGATCCTAACCGATTGCTTCAGTATGCGGATCAGGCCGACAATGACGTTCTCAGGGTGATGATCTTGCTGGCCGCCGCCAGCCTGAGCGAGGCGGAAGCGCTGTTGACGTCTCTGCTGGCGACAGAGGACCCCTCCTTGGCGACGTTCATGTTGGCGGCAGGCGTCGCCGCGGAGCGCGAGCAGCCTGAGCAGGTCTTGATGCTGTTGGAAAGGGCACGTCACTTAGTCATTTCCAAGGCCACCCGCCGACGCCTGGATGGCGCGATGGTCGCCTATGCCTTGGACTTGCATCCCGACCGTGGGGCGCCGCAAGTCACGCTGGGACAGAAAGCGGCCCTGCGTCTGCGCGGGGGCCGTCTGTCACAGGCCCAACTGGCCGAACTCTCCCAGGCCATGGACGGCCTGGAACTGAGTCAAGAGGCGGCCATGCTAGCGCGACGTCTATCCCCGGCGAGGCCCTCAGGCGCGGGCGGCCGGCCATCGGCCGGCCGCCGCCGCGCGACCCCCCAGACCCGGGTCCAAGCACTCTTCACCGAGGGCAAGACCGCCGCGGCTCTGCGTCTGCTCTTGGGCGATCTGCGGACCGCGGCCGCCAACTCCCTCTATCCCCGCCTGGGCAGCAGCGGCAGCCCCTCCCAGGAGGCCAGATGGTTGGGCCTGTTGCATGCGAACAGGGCATGGGATGCCTTCATGGAACTGGCGGATCCCGGGCCATCGGGCAGTGCGCGAAGAATCGTTGAGTACGGCCGTATCTGTGAAATCCTCGACGATCAAGAACGGGCCCAGGAGGCCTACGAAAGGGCATTGAGCAAACGGCCCAGGGATGTGACGGCGCGGGTACACCTGGCCATCCTCTTCGGGGCCACCGATCCCAGCCGAGGGGCTGCCATCCTGGCCACGCTGAACCCCCACACCATGAACCAGGTGGGACCGGCCCTGGTCAACTTGACCAGGCGCAGATATCGCAGCCAGCAGGTTGCAGAGGCCTTGGACATCATCGCCGTTGCGGCTGGTTTTGTCCGCTCCATCAAAGAGCCGGCCAGACGCTCCCTAGACTGGCTGGACCCGGCGCTGGAGGCCATCGTGGGACCTTGCAACAGCAGCAGGGTCCGCCTGAGTCATCTGTATCAACGTGTTTCGGATGCA
This sequence comes from Planctomycetota bacterium, assembly GCA_022567055.1. Taxonomy (GTDB): domain Bacteria; phylum Planctomycetota; class Phycisphaerae; order Sedimentisphaerales; family Anaerobacaceae; genus JAIPFM01. The sequence goes on along the minus strand of JADFHU010000086.1, from coordinate 5,180 downwards.
GGGAAACCCGGACAAGCGGTAGAAGTCATGAGCAGTGCGCAGCTGGTCGCAAGCGCGCAACAAGCCTCGGATCCCCCAACCGGCCAGAAACAGGGGTCAGGGAGAGAGGCTGAACGTCGACTTGCGGTTCACGCCGATCTCTGTCGGGCGATGGTGGCGGTGCCTCAAGTCTCCGCGGCGGGATTCTCCCGCCTGGCTGCGGTGGCGCTGGCACGCCGAGAGATACCGGAGGATCTACCCCTCTTGGCCCAAGAGGCCTTGCTCCGTTACCGGCCTCGCAGCGCCGCGACAAGCAGCTCGGCCCCGAAAAACCGATACGCGTTGCGAAAGCGGGGATTAGTCGGCCCCATGGGTCCCGCGGAATTCTTGATAGAACACAGCCGTCAAAGCGGAGTGCTGGCGACATTCGCACCTGAGTTCGCCGCCCGTCTCCGCGATAACCAGCAGGGAGACCAAGCCCGACAGTTTGAACAGCTGGCCGCCCTGTACCTGGCCTCTCCTGATGCCTTTACCCGCGCCGGCGAGGCGCTATTGAAAGATCTGGCCCATCATCAGGGGAGCATCCGCTCTCGTTGGAGTCGACTGGACGCCCTGGTGTGGATCCTCGACACCCACGCCGAACGGCAACTGGATATCGAGATCGAGCCCTTTCTGTTGGAGCAGATCGAAGAGGACATCAAGCGCAATCCGGGCGGCGTACAGCCCTTCGTCCGGCACTGTCTGATGCATCTCGCAGCGCGCGGCCCGGGGACGGCCCAGATCTTTCTGGAGGGAGTCGTGACCTTGTATGTGGGTCCCAAGGCCGAGCGAACACAGCGGGTCGAAACCCACTATGACCGCCGACGCGTGACCAGTGGCAGCCTCAACGCCCGCATTCATCACTGTTTCGGTCTCTTGCGCAGACTGGCCCAAGAGCGTGACATGTTCTTCTGGCTGACACCCTATGTCGAGGAGATGCCGCCGCTGGCCGTACAGATTCGCTCGACCCTGGAGAGCACCGTGCGCAACCTGTTCAAGGAACCCGACCCTAACGCGTTCATGGTCTTCTTAAAAAGCTCCCCCTTTCTCGCGGACGCGGATCGCTTCTCGACGCTGCCAGTGACGGGGCTCAAGCACAACAGCCTGTACGCCTGCCTCATCCGGAATATGCTCCAAGCGACAGATAAGACACACGAGCACTTTCGCGACACGATTCACCGGCGTGTGCTGGAACTGCCCTGGACGCTGGGGACGCGCCTGATGTCGGGCCATCTATCGGACGGCCAAGCCCAAGCGGTCCACAGTGCCCTGGGCTATGCCCGAGCCGAGATCCAAGAGGCAGATCCGCGCACCCGGCGAGAACTCGCCTTGATGGTCACAGACACCTTGGGTGAGACGCCTGCCCAGACAGTCAGTGCGTGGAACGAGGAGGCCGCCGAGGCACATACGTGGATGGCGACCGTTCGCCTCGAGCAGGATCGAGAGCAGGTGAGCCGATTCATGGCCGCGAAAGATCTTCGCGCGTTGAACATAGAGGATCCGCGTTTAGACAAGCATGTGTGGCAGATGGTGGAGCGCTTGAGTGCCTCCGACCCGGCGCGTGCCAAACAGGTCCTGCTGCGGGCCTGGCATTTGGTGACGCGGGCCGAAAAACGGGGGCAGTGGCGTTACCAACCCTCCCACGAGTTTGTGACTCGTGTCTTCGCGCATGGCGCTCAATCCCGATCGCTGGGTCAGGTGGCCCTGGTGGCTGATTTGATTCGAGATGCCAACACAACGCCTGTCTTGCTTCGTCAAGAAACGATCGATCGACAGGTGAACACCCTCCAGGAAACGTATCAGGCCCTGCGGGACAAACAGCAACCGGACGCCCTGCAACAGATGCAGACGCTCTATGAGCAGCTCGGGGACCACGTCGGTCGGGCCAACTTGTCGGGTTTGACGAGATGCTTCGCACCGATCTTTGCAGGCATCAACCCCAGGGAACTGGACGGCATCGCTGCTTGGGCGGAGACCCAAATCTCACAGGGGCCCTATCCCGGCGTCGCCCGGGAGATCAGCATCCACGCGGAATTGGCAAGACTGCGGGGCGAGGCCGGTGAGGAAGGTGCTCAAGAGCAGGTGGTGACGGAACCGATTGAAGCCATCATCAGCAACCTGGAGTCGGTATTGACGGATACCAGCCTATCGGTGACCTGGCGCCTGATGGCCCTGGACACCTGGCTGGATTGGGACCGGCGGGTCCTGCCCGATCGCTTGATCGTCCGTGCCGTTTCACTGCTGAGCGACGCCTGGAACAGCGATACACCCATGTCGAAGGACCTGTATGGTGATCTGCTGCAGCGTTTCACTTTGGTGTCCTGCACGGAGTCCTGGGATAAGAGTGCCGCCGAGGTGACCAGGGCCTATAACCGTCAGTTGCGACGACAGATCGCCAGGCGGCGCAGCGCGACGGGACAGGAGAGTCGGTCGATCGAACTCGCTCTTTTGAAAATCAATCTTCTGCGTGACCATGAGGACTCGATCAAGAAACTCACCTCGCATCCGAGCTTGGCGGCCCACATCGATACCTGGGCCTTGCTCATTGAACATCGCAAGTTTGGCTTGGCCCGCAGCCTCATGCGTGCGCCGCACCAGGAGGTGCTGAAACACCAGGCGTCCCATCCCTTTTCGGCGACACTCGAGAGGCATCTCTCCGAATGCCTGACCGGCGTCACCAAACCGGACCTACGCTACTACCTCGAGGTCCGCCTGTCTTTTCTGGCGGATGGCACGGGCGCAGAAAAACCGAAGCAGGCGCGAGCCGAGCGCCTGGAGCACTTGGCGGGACGATTTGCGGAGCTCACCTTCAGGACGGACCTGTTGGAAAGGCAGACTCTGCTGCTCCTCTGCGAAACGCGGAGCACCTTGCCGTTTTTAACGGAAGCACTTGCCAAACAGGCCAGGCGCGTCGACCTAGGTGCAGTCTGTCGCCTGACGGACACCCGAGAGCGTACCGTCAAGACCCGACTGGTCTTGGCGCATGCCGTCGAGCGCCTCATGGACGCAGATCCCAATGCGTTCTTGCAGACTGTCAAGCAGGTCGTCGCCGCCCGGGAAAAACAAGCCCAAACCCGTGCATCCGCCTATAGCGCCGTCCTGGAAGGGATGGCCCGGCGGGTGAGAGAAGTCGGCGACGCGCTGGACGCCTCGTGGGACGTGCGACTGGTAAAGGGCCTGGCCCGAGTGTCCGCCCAACTGGTCGCCAGTGCGAGCCGGCCGAAAAACGTGCGCGAGCGGGCCCAGTTGTCCGGCCACTGCCTGCTCTTTCACGCGCTCGCAGGCGGCGAGACGCCGCTGGAACCCCTCTACGAGCAGATTCACGACGACGTGCAGGGACAGTTTGTCCGCAGTGAAAACAGTCTCGTCATCTGGCAGATCTTTGCCCGACTCCTGGCGTCCAAAACGCCGGATGAAAAGATGACGATCGTCAAACGCTATTTTTCGCTGGACCGCATACAAACGAGAATGGCCGTGACCCCGGACGGCGTCATCACGCTGCTCAAGCGGCACGAAATACTGACGGAGGATGAAATCCTGGCCCATGGCACTGAACTGGCGACCTTGGCCGGAGAGGTCCAGCGCAACTGGGAGACGCTGGCAGACTTGCAGGAGCAAAGGAACCGTATCGACGAAGCCGACCGCTGCTGGCTGAATGCACTCGACCTCTCTGTCGAACCCACCACTCTCTGGCGCGGCGCTCAATCCTACTGCGCGTTCTTACAGCGGCAGGGACGTCACGATCAAGCTCGCGCGTACCTCAGGGCGCTACCGACCGAAGCGTGGTCCGCCAAACTGCAGAGGCAACACAAGACTCGACTGGAGAAGCTCACGAGCAATGGCGGGGGCAGTGTCGATTAGCTTGCCGCAGATAACCAAAGGCTAACCGTTCACCGATCATTTCGAGCAGAGACGAACCGCAGAATATCGAACAAGGAAAACCGCGGCTTCCGTGGTTCAATTTTCGCTGCGATAGCAGCATTATTGAGATCACCACGAATGTCCAACGGTGAAGGTACAGTGTTACTCGCTCTAACATTTAAATCCGGGACCCTTTTTGTCCTTTGCTTTTTGTCCATGCAGACCTTGTCACGTTTCGAATGGCCGTTCCTATCTCTACTATTACAATACAGGCGCGGTTTTAGTCTAAAATATCGAGTTTTTCTTGCAGCACAACTGGCCCCTTTTTCATTGTTTAGACCCAAATGACGCTTAGCCCGACCTTCCCTATAACCTGAAAAGACGATTGTAAGTCCTTATTTTACCGTCCAAAAAGCTCAAAAGTCGGCACTACATGGCATTGCTCTCTTGGCCACTAATTCGAGGTGGCGACTGTTTCGGCAAATGCATACCCAGGCGATCTAACAACAACTGAACCTCCGGGCTAGGGTCTGTATAGCGTTGGAGTAATATCGTACGGCCGTCGGTCGTCGGCAAATGGACATCAACCATCTGCATCTGGCCGAGAGTCTCGAAAACACTTCGTGAGGTCAAACCATCCGCCGAAGGCCTCAGTTTGTTCCGTAAAGTCACAGACAGGCAATAGGAAAGGAAGCTTATGAAAATATGGGCCTCTATGCGTGACTCCTTTTGATGGTGAATTGGGCGAACTAACAAATCGCTCTTAAGCTCCTTGAAGGCCTGTTCAATTTGAGTCAAAAGGAGATACTTTTCCCAGACTTGAGTCGGAGCTTGGCCAGTCAGATTCGAACGCAACAAGTAACGCCCTTCCCGACGACGCCATCGGCGGAGCTTGTCTCGATTCAAATGGAAGGTAAACGTCTCTGAAGTCACCAACTCCTTGGGTTTCGGCCACTGCGTCTCGACCAGGAACCAGCTTCGTCCAGCCAATTGACGGGCCTCACCCAGACGCAGCAATAGCTCATCACGAGTTTGTTTCTTGATCTGTTGGATTTCCTGCAGTCGCTTCAGTAAACGCTTTAATCGTCTACGACGCATGGATCGTTCCTTCTGGAGACGATCATCGCTTTCCACATAAAGATAGAATTCACCGTCCGTTTCCAAAAGCTTGACGCGAACCTGCTCCCGGGCCTGATGCCAGGGGAGTTCCAACAGCTGCTTCTCAAGTTTGTTTAGCCGTCCCTTAGGCGTACCCACGAGATAAAAAGTGCCTTGTGTACGCATCTCCTCAAGGGTTTCTT
>JADFHU010000085.1 GCA_022567055.1 Planctomycetota bacterium | reverse complement strand
GGACAGAGCTTTGGCAGCTGGCTGGCGAGATGCAGCCCCCTGGAACTGGAAGGTGTCGCCAATGAATACGTCGGCAAGGGCCTGTCGGGGGGGCGGATGGTCATCTATCCGCCCAAGCTGAGCGGATTCGCCCCCGAAGAGAACATCCTCATCGGCAACGTGGTCCTCTACGGCGCCACCAGCGGCCAGGCCTTTTTCCGAGGGCGGGCGGCCGAGCGTTTCTGTGTCCGCAACAGTGGCGCCTGGGCCGTCGTCGAAGGCGTCGGTGACCACGCCTGCGAATACATGACCGGGGGCCGGACCATCATCCTCGGCCCAACCGGACGCAATTTCGCCGCCGGCATGTCCGGCGGCATGGCCTACGTGTGGGCGCCGGATCGCGAAATCTTCCAGACCAACTGTAATCTCGGCACGGTGGAGTTGGAACCCGTTTGCGGCGACCAGGACATCTCTGAGTTGCTCGACATGATTGAGTTGCACCACAAATACACAGGCTCCCGGGTCGCAGAGGAGCTGCTCAGCCAGTGGCCGGATATCCTCGAAGTGTTTGTCAAGGTGATGCCCATCGATTACAAGCGCGTGCTGATAGAACGGCAGGTCCACGACGAAGAGATGGAAGCGGCCGTGCACTAGTCTCTCGAAAGAGAAGAAACAGACAATGGGAAAACCAACGGGCTTTAAAGAATACCCGCGTAGGGCGGTTCCCTACCGTGAAGCGCTGGTTCGGATCAAGGACTTCGACGAGATCTTTACTCAGCCGGCAAAGCAGCCGCTGCAGACCCAGGGAGCACGCTGCATGGATTGCGGTGTCCCCTTCTGCCAATCGGAGAGCGGCTGCCCTATCGACAATCTGATCCCCGAGTGGAATGACCTCATCTATCAGGACCGTTGGCGCGACGCATTGGACCGCTTGCACAAGACCAACAATTTCCCGGAATTCACCGGCCGAACTTGTCCGGCACCCTGTGAAGGGTCCTGCGTGCTGGCGATCATCGAACCTGCGGTGACCATCAAGAACATCGAAAACGCCATCATCGATCGCGGCTTCGCCGAAGGCTGGGTCAAACCCCATCCGCCCCGGACGCGAACCGGCAAGAAGGTCGCGGTGGTCGGCTCCGGACCCGCGGGTCTGGCCGCTGCCGCCCAGATGAACACGGTCGGCCACAAAGTGACCGTCTACGAACGTGCGGACCGTATCGGCGGTCTATTGATGTATGGCATCCCCAACATGAAGCTCGGCAAGGGTGTGGTCGAGCGCCGTGTCAACCTGCTGCGGAGAGAGGGCGTCAAGTTTGTCACCTGTGCCCACGTCGGCAAGCAAGAAGCCTTTGAGCCGGGTCACATGACTCGGATCATGCAGGAGCGCGGCTGCGAGATTCAGTTCATCGACCCCGAGCAGCTCCTGGAAGAACAGGATGCACTGCTCCTGGCCACCGGCGCGACCCATCCCTTCGATCCCATGGCCCGCTGTCCGGGACGTGACCTAAAAGGCATTCATCAGGCCATGGCGTTTCTGACGCATAACACCAAGAGTCTGCTCGATTCGCGTTTGGAGAAAGACGACTATATTTCCGCTCGCGACAGAGAGGTCATCGTCATCGGGGGCGGTGACACCGGAGCGGATTGCATCGGCACCGCGCTGCGCCACGGCTGCAAGAGCCTGGTGAATTTCGAACTGCTCGACCAGCCCCCAGCCGATCGGGCCGCGAACAACCCCTGGCCCGAGTGGCCCCGCATCGCCCGGGTGGACTATGCGCACGAAGAGTCCACCGCTCGATTCGGAAAGGACCCGCGGACCTACACCATCCTGACCAAGGCCTTTATCGACGATGGCCAGGGGCGAGTCAAAGCGGTCCGGACGGTCGGTGTCGATTGGTCCCGGCCCGCCGACAGTGGATTGCCCTGGCGGGAAGTCGCAGGCACGGAAAAAGAGTGGCCGGCCGACCTGGTGCTCTTCGCAACCGGCTTCGTCGGTCCGGAAAAGACCGTCGGCGAGATGCTGGGCCTGGAGATGCAAAACCCGCGGGCCAACTGGCAGACCTTCAAGGCTAAACATGGCCCCTTCGCCACCAACGTCGAGGGCGTATTCGTCGCCGGTGACTGCCGGCGTGGACAGTCGCTGGTCGTCTGGGCCATCAACGAAGGCCGCGGTGCTGCGCGTGCCATCGATCAGTTTCTGCAAGGCAGTAGCACGCTGCCGGCCCCCGGCGTGACCTTGGAGGCGTCGCTTACGGCCGGAGGGAGCTGATACCCCAGGGTGTTATTGAGACGGTCTTGTTGTCCCGCAAACGATTGCCAGGCCGGCGCGCGATGAGTCCTTGTCTTAGACCTTGACGAAGGGGGCCTTCTCCTGGTAAACAATCACCACACGTATCACCCATGGGTGTTTGCCATCGGTCCAACCTCTGCGTGACAATGCCGGTTCTTTAATACACTCCGACGGAACTATGCCAAAACGTCAGGACATCAAGAAGATCCTCATCATCGGCTCCGGTCCCATCGTCATCGGGCAGGCCTGTGAGTTCGACTATTCGGGGGCCCAGGCCTGCAAGGTGTTGCGGGCGGAGGGATACAAGGTCGTGCTGGTCAATAGCAATCCGGCCACCATCATGACCGATCCCGAGATGGCGGATCGCACCTATATCGAACCCATCACGGCCGACATCGTCGAGAAGATCATTCGCAAGGAACGCCCGGACAGCATTCTCCCCACCTTGGGCGGACAGACGGGCCTCAACACGGCGGTCGAGCTGGCAGAGAAGGGTGTCCTCGAAAAATACAACGTCCGCATGCTGGGAGCCAATCTGAATTCCATCCGGCGGGCCGAGGAACGGGACAAATTCAAACAGATCATGGAAGAGATCGGCCTGGAGGTACCCCAGAGCGGGTATGCCCACACCTGGGAAGAGGCCGAGGCGATGATCGACCTGGTCGGGTTTCCCGCCATCATCCGTCCCTCTTACACGCTGGGCGGCACCGGCGGCAATGTGGCGTACAACATGGAGGAGTACAAACAGTTCATCAAATGGGCCCTCGATCTCAGTCCCACCCGCCAGGTCCTGGTGGAAGAGTCGGTGATGGGGTGGAAAGAGTTTGAACTGGAGGTCATGCGGGACTGCAAGGACAACGTAGTGATCGTCTGCTCGATTGAGAATCTCGATCCCATGGGCATCCACACCGGTGACAGCATCACGGTCGCGCCCGCCCAGACCCTCACGGACAAGGAATATCAGATCATGAGGGACGCCTCCCTGAAGATCATCCGGGCCATCGGCGTCGAAACAGGCGGCTCCAACATCCAGTTCTCGGTCAATCCTCGCAACGGCAAGCTCTACGTGATCGAGATGAACCCCCGGGTCTCTCGGAGTTCGGCCCTGGCGTCCAAGGCAACCGGTTTTCCCATCGCCAAGATCGCCTCGCTGCTGGCCGTCGGGTATACCCTGGACGAGATCCCCAATGACATCACCAAGAAGACACCCGCCTGTTTCGAGCCCACCATCGATTACTGCGTCACCAAGTGGCCCCGATTTAACTTTGAAAAGTTTCCCAAGACCAAACCCGAACTGACGATTCAGATGAAATCGGTCGGCGAGGCGATGGCCATCGGTCGCACCTTTAAAGAGTCCTTGCAGAAGGCGATCCGATCGCTGGAGATCGACCGCTACTCTTTCGACAACAGACACATCAAACCAAACCTCTCTCTGAAGGCATTGAAGGACAAACTCCGCAGCAACTGCTGGGACAAACTATGGTATGTGGCCGAGGCGCTGCGCCGCAAGGTCACCATCGACGAACTCTACCAGATCACCTGCATCGACCCCTGGTTCCTGCACAACATCCGTGACATCGTCCAACTCGAAAGCAGGATTCAGAAGGTGGGCGCGCTGGACAACTTCAAACCCGCCCTGATGCGACAGGCCAAGGGCTATGGCTATAGTGACAGATACCTGGCCGAGAAGATCGGCGTAGAGGAACCCGTGCTCCGCAAGCATCGGCAAAGTCTAGGCGTCAATCCTGTGTACAAGCGGGTGGACACCTGCGGCGCCGAGTTCGAGGCGAATACGCCCTACCTCTATTCCACCTACGAAGAAGAATGCGAGGCCGACCCGACCGAACAGAGAAAGATCGTGATCCTGGGGGGCGGTCCCAACCGCATCGGTCAGGGCATCGAATTTGACTATTGCTGTGTGCACGCCTCCTTTGCCCTGGCGGAGATCGGCGTGGAATCGATCATGGTCAATTGCAATCCCGAGACCGTCAGTACCGACTACGACACCTCAGACCGACTTTACTTTGAGCCCCTCACCTTCGAAGATGTCATGAACATCATCGAGAAGGAGCGGCCGGACGGTGTGATCGTACAGTTTGGCGGACAGACCCCGCTGAAATTGGCGGTCGCGTTGGAAAAGGCCGGGGTCCCCATCATCGGTACCAGCCCCGATAGCATCGACCGCGCGGAAAACAGGGAGCGCTTCAACCAACTCGTCGAAAAGCTAAACCTGCGGCAGCCCCTCAGTGGCACCGCCACCACCTATGAAGAGACCCAGAAGATTGCCGACAGGCTTGGGTATCCCCTGCTAATCCGCCCCTCCTTCGTGTTGGGAGGCCGGGCCATGGAGATCGTCCACGATGCGTCGGACCTGAAGGCCTGCGTGGAAAATGCGATCGAGGCCTCGGGGGAGCACCCCATCCTCATCGACAAATTCCTCGACGACGCCACCGAGTTTGACGTGGACGCCATCTCAGACGGCACGCGGGTGGTCATCGGCGGCATCATGGAACACATCGAAGAGGCCGGGGTCCATTCCGGGGACAGCGCCTGTTCGCTGCCCCCCATCTCGGTGCCCGCCAAGATCGTGAAGGAACTGGGCAGACAGACCAAATTGCTGGCCCTGGAACTGAAGGTCAAGGGCCTGATCAACATCCAGTTTGCCGTCAAAAACGACGAGATCTACATCCTGGAAGTCAACCCGCGTGCCTCGCGCACCATTCCCTTCGTCAGCAAGGCCATCGGCGTGCCCTTGGCCAAACTGGCAGCCAAGGTCATGGCGGGTAAGACACTCAAGGAACTGGGCTTCACCCAACAAGTGCAGCGCGATCACTATGCGGTGAAGGAGGCGATCTTCCCCTTCCTGAAGTTCCCCGGCACGGACACCCTGCTCGGGCCGGAGATGTTGTCCACGGGCGAGGTCATGGGCATTGCCACAGATTTCGGCATGGCCTTTGCCAAGGCGCAGATCGCCGTCGGCAACAGCCTTCCCCTTGAGGGGACGATTCTGTTCAGTGTCAAGGATGCCGACAAGGGTCGCACCGTCGAATTGGCGGGAAAGCTCCACCGTCTCGGCTTTCGAATCGTCGCCACCCAAGGCACCTGGGCGGAAATTACCCGGCACGACATCCCTGCCGAGTCCGCACTCAAGATCACCGAGGGCAGGCCCCACATTGTGGATGCCATCATCAATGGTGACTTTGACCTGATTGTCAATACCACCGTGGGCAAGCAGTCGATCCTGGACTCCTTCTCCATCCGCAGAAACGCCCTGGAAAAACAGATCCCCTATGTCACTACCATTCGGGCCGCCGCAGCGGTCGTACAGGCGATCGAATCGATCAGGAGCAAGACAATGGGTGTCAAGGCTATTCAGCTTTATAATAAGTGACTAGTGATTAGTGGTTTGTGGCTAGATCAGTGTGACGAACGTTTATTTGAGAGATTGAGACGTGAAGGCTGTTTTGTTGCTGGAAGATGGCACAGTCTTTGAAGGCAAGGGCTTCGGCGCGCAAGGCCAACGCTGTGGGGAAGTCGTCTTCAATACCAGTATGTGCGGTTACCAGGAGATCCTGACCGATCCCTCCTACCACGAACAGATCATCACCATGACCTACCCCCTCATCGGCAACTACGGCACCAATGAGGGAGACTGGGAATCCAGAAAGCTCTTCGTACGGGGTTTGATCGTCAAGGAGAACTGTCCCTACCCCAGCAACTGGCGGCACCAAGCGTCCCTGGACCAATACCTCCAAGACAACGCTGTCGTGGGTCTGGAGGGCATCGATACCCGCAAGCTCGTCCGACACATCCGTACCCAAGGCGCCATGCGAGGCATCATCTCCTCTTCCGAGACGGCCGTCAGAAAACTCAAGGCCAAATTAGATCTCTATCCCGGTCTGGTTGGGCGCGACATCGTCCAGGATGTCACCGCAACCAAGGCCTACGAATGGAACAAAGGGACCATCGATGTCATCGAGGGCACCGAAGCCCTGCCCGAGACCGAGTTCAACGTCGTGGCCATCGATTACGGCATCAAGCAGAACATCCTCCGGCTACTCCGTAGTCACGCTTGCCAGGTCACCGTGGTGCCGGCCCAGACCTCCGCCCAGGCCATCCTCGCCAAAAAACCGGACGGCGTCTTCCTCAGCAACGGCCCCGGCGATCCGGCCGCCGTCCACTATGGCATAGAGACCGTGCAGGCCTTGCTCGGCAAGGTCCCGATTTTCGGCATCTGTCTGGGTCACCAGATACTCGCCCTGGCCCTGGGCGGCAAGACCTACAAACTCAAATTCGGGCATCGAGGTGCCAACCACCCCGTCCAGGACCTGGACACCGGCAAGATCGAAATCACCAGCCAGAACCACGGCTTCTGCGTCGATTTGGATTCGCTAAAAGACAAAGATGTGGAACTCACCCACATCAATCTCAACGACAACACCCTGGAAGGCCTGCGTTGTAAGAAGTCCAAGGCCTTCTCCGTGCAGTATCACCCGGAGGCCTCGCCCGGACCCCATGATTCGGCCTACCTGTTCCAATCTTTCATGGCCATGATGAAGAATCGATAGGGTTTTTTCGAAGCCAGCCGCCCTCGGGGGTCTCGAGACGCAATCAGACTAGCCTCTGTCTGAAAACTCTGTCGTCGGCCCGAGAGCGAGTTTTCAGACAGAGCCTAATACCTTCAGCCTCGTAACCCAGTACCCCACCACCATTTGCGTCTCCCCCAAATTCCTTGCTTTTGCATAGGGGAGGGCTATACTGAAAGGGTGTTTGGTTGCTAAGTGCGTGATGGCCGGATGCCTGCGCCTGCTCAGTCTATTAGGTAGAACAGGGAATGAAGAGGACAATGGATGTCTAAGCAACGCCCTAGAGTGGTCGCAATAGGTGGCACCTATGTCGACATGGCCATACGCTGCGACCGAATTCCCTCGGAAGGCCAGGCCGTTTCAGGGTCTGAACTCTGGTACAAGACCACGGGTCCCGGACCTAGTCAGGCCACCCAGGCGGTCAAATGCGAATGTGAGGTCTTTCTTGTTAGCAAGGTCGGCGGCGATCCCTATGCCCGCATGGTATTGCAGGAACTCTCCGAACTCGGCATCAACACGGACTACGTGTATACGGCCGAGGCCATGAACACCGGGGTGGTGGTCACGCTGGTGAGTTCCATGGGGGACAACGCCGCCTGTCACTATGCCGGCGCCAATCTTGCACTGACCGCCCGCGAAATCGAACAGGCCGAAGAAGCGATCTCTCAGGCAGATATCTGTCTGATTCACGGCAAACTACCGCAAGAGGCGATCACCACGGCGCTCCGCTTGGCCGACATCCATGGCGTCAGGGTGGTTCTCAATCCCGCGCATCCCCTGGACCAAAGGAAGGCCGACCTGCCCATCGAGTACTTTTCCGCAGACATCGTGGTGCCCAACCTGTTTGAGGCGGCCAATATCACCGAACGGGCCAATGCCAGCATTCGCACCGCAAAACTCATCGGTTCAGACCTGATCGCAAGAGGCGTGCGTTACGCGATCATCACCATGGGCCGACGGGGCTGCATGCTCATCGATCGTTACACCGCCGAACAGATCCCCGCCTTTGACATCGATTTGGTCGATGACAGCGGCTGTGGTGACGCCTTCGCCGGGGCGTTGGGCGCCTATTGCGCGGTCACCTGCACAGACATGAAAAATGCCGTGGAATTTGCGTCCGCCGCGGCGGCTTTGGTGTGCACCAAATACGGATCGCTGGAATCCATCCCCAGCAAGGCGGACATCATTCAACTCCTGCAGGCGCAAGAGAGCTGAATCCAGCCAACGACATGAAAGTGTCCATCATCCTGAACCCCTACAGCGGAGGCCGAAGGGGTCGCAACGTCTTGGCTCAGGTCCTGCCGATCTTGCAGTCCGCCAGTGTGGATGTCACCATTTCCGAAACGACCCATGCGGGACACGCACTATCCCTTGCGCGGGAAATCAATCTGAAGGATTTGGATGGCATCGTGACCATTGGCGGGGACGGCACACTGAATGAAGTCGTCAACGGCATGCTATCGCGCAAAGATAAGCAAAAAATTCCGATCGGAGTCATCCCCGGCGGATCGGGCAATGCCTTCGCTCACGATTTGGGTCTCTTGAATCCGCAAGAAGCCGCACAAGCCATTCTCGGTCAACGTCCTACTGCGGTCGATGCGATACGCGTAGAGCTGAAGGGGTCTGCAGAACCCGTCTACGCCCTCAACATCCTGGGCTGGGGACTGGTGACTGATATTGGTCTCATGGCGCAGAAACTGCGATGGTTGGGCGAACGGCGCTACACGTTAGTGACAGTGATGGAGATATTCAGGCACAAGGCGCGACCCGCAACACTGATCCTGGAGGACAGGGAGATTGTCGATGACTTCACCTTTGTCATCGTCTGTAACACGATTCATACCGGCAAGGGCATGAAGATTGCACCCAAAGCCCGTTTGGACGATGGACTCATGGATGTCGTCGTGGTCCGGGAGCATGCCAAACGGATACGACTGCTGAAGCTCTTTGCGAAACTGTTTGAAGGAAAGCACATTGAAGATCCCCTCTGTGAATACTATCAGGTTCGTAGGTGTGCACTCCTTCCTGAAAAGGAAGGTCCGCTGAATCTAGATGGGGACATCATGGGCCGGACACCCGTTCGCTTGGAGGTCATCCCTAAGGCCTTTTCGGTGTTTTCCAAGGCACTCTAACAATGATCTCGCGCAAAGGCGCCAAGGCGCAAAGGAATACTGGGCGGTTCGAGAAGGCTTGGCGTCTTCGCGGCTTGGCGCGAGAATACCAACGTCACGACGCCCTTTCCATCACCGCCAAACCTTTCACCACCGAGCCTTGTCCTAAACGGCCATCCTGATAGGAATGGCATCATGGTCTGGATTCAAGAGCACATTGGCCCGTTCACAGCGTTGACCTACCCGGTTGGTGTTAAGGGACCGGCAGTTTGGGGGCATTGCTCGGTCAACAGATCTTTCGCCACAAGACGCGGCAGTTCGAATTCCAACGGGTCTGCTGGTGACGGTGGTCCTGCAGTGCGCCATGGTGATTACCTATTCTCTCTTTTGAAAGAATCAAGTGAGCCAATCCATGAAACAGCAGATCGTGGTCATCGGTAGCTCCAATACGGACTTGATTGTGAAGGCGCCGCGCATCCCCAAACCGGGTGAGACGATCCTGGGCGGACGATTCATTCAAGCGGCCGGTGGCAAAGGCGCCAACCAGGCCGTGGCCGCGGCGCGGGCTGGAGGCCAAGTGAGTCTCATTGCGCGGATCGGAGAGGATGCCTTCGGCGCGGAGGCGCTGTCAGGCTTCCAGGCTGACGGCATCGATACCGCGTGGATCCGAAAGGATGCCGTGCATGCATCAGGCATAGCGCTGATCGTGGTTGATGGGCAGGGTCAAAACAGCATCGCGGTGGCCCCCGGCGCCAACGAACACCTTTCCCCGGAAGAGGTCATAGCTGCAGCGGAGGCCATCGACCAGGCGAGCATCATGGTCCTGCAGCTCGAGATCCCTATGCCGAGCATTGAGACCGCCACCCGATTGGCGGCGGACCGAGGCGTGCCGGTGCTGCTGAATCCGGCGCCGGCTCAGGCCCTGCCGGCGGCCCTGCTGGAGCAGGTGTCGATCCTCACGCCCAATGAGACGGAAGTCGAGTCGTTGACGGGCATCCCTGTGAGCGATGAAGCCTCTGCACGACGCGGCGCGCATGCCCTCCGCGACCGAGGCGTGGACACGGTGATCATCACCCTGGGTCCGCGGGGCGTCTACTGCCTTTCCTCCTCGTTAGAGGGCCTGGTGACTGGGTTTTCCGTGCAGGCGGTGGATACGACTGCCGCCGGCGATACCTTCAATGGGGCACTGGCTGTCGCGCTGGCTGAAGACGTCGATCTGAGCGAAGCCCTGCGATTCGCCCAGGCCGCGGCAGCCCTCTCGGTGACAATGGAGGGCGCACAGCCCTCGGCGCCCTTGCGGAAGACCATTGAACGGTTTCTAGCAGACGACTAAGGGAGATGCTCCAGGTCGGCTAAGTCCTGATGGCGTCCGCTCGCCTTTTTGTTCAGCTTTAGGTGCTTGAGCGAAATGATCTTCACGGGCTCCCCATCGAGTTCGTCTTCGATACGGTCGACATAGCAGTCCCCAAACTCGACTCCGGAGATACCAGTCAGCATCTCAATTCTGACTGGCGGGACACCCATGCGAATGACCTGGTTCTTTTTCTGGAAGAGTGCAGGACACAACTCCGGCACGCTGAAGCCAAATTCCTTAAGCACGTCAACGATCTTGACTGTGTTCTGGGAATGGATCGCTACCCAAATATCAATGTCCATGGTCGCCCGGGGGTAACCATGATAGGCTACGGCATAGCCGCCAATGATCAGGTATTCAACGCGATGGGAGTTCAGCAACCTCAAAAGATCTTTGAAGTCGGGTGGCATTCGCATCGTAGCCATAGACCGTCCGGCGCATTTGTTCGAGCGCCTCCATGCGTTCTTGCGGTGATTTGGAGAGCCAGTAGATCAACTCATCCGACGGGGCGTCCAGAGGTTGAACCACAAGGGCGCCTTTATCGATACTTTGGGTTCCTTTAGATGCCATGCTACTACTGTATCATAATTACATGGATGGGTGAATAGGCGAGGCTCGAAGAAGTGGCTTTCTTCTGGCTGGCTAGCGCAATCGCTCCTCCATCGCCTTGTAGTCGATCTTGCCCGTACCCAGTTGGGGCAGTTCGTCAACTTGGACGACCTTGCGGACGTTGTGGAGCCCGGAGAGACCGGCGGCGCGGATGGCCTGATTGGCGCTTTCACGCTCAATGGCTGTGGTCGTAAAGAGGACGATGTCCGGATTCTGTTCCACCGGGGTGGCCACCACGGCCAAGAGGGGACCTTCCTCGCGCAGGTGGGCGAAGTGCTGTTCGAGGACGGTTTCAACCGCGGGCAGGGAGATCATCTCGCCGCCCAACTTGATGAAGCGTTTCAACCGCCCGCTGAAGGTGAGCACCCCCGCCTCATCCTCCACCACCAGGTCCCCGGTACGATACCACTGCTTGCCCTCACACTCAACAAAGGGGGAAGGGCCTTGGTATTGGTGGTAGCCGGAAAAGACGCTGTCGCCCCGCACCAGCAACACGCCTTCCTGACCGATCGGCACACGCTCGCCCGAATCCACGCCGACGATGGCGTGCTCCAATGAGGACATGATTCTGCCAATCGTCCCCGGACGCGGGTCTGTCTCGTGGTTGATCGAGACGCAGGGTGAGCACTCGGTGATACCATAGCCTTCCAGGATCACGGTTTGGGGACACACCTGGGCCATCAAGTCGAAGACTCGTTGGGGACACTTCTCGGCACCCGTGACGACAATGCGGAGACTGGCCAGTTGTGGCGGCCGCGCGGTCCGCAGGATGCCGTCCAAGAAGGTCGGCGTCCCGATGAGCAATGTCAAGCGGTAGGCCTCGACGATGTTCGCCAGCATGCTGCCGTGCGTGGGATTGGGATAGTAGACCACGCGTATCCCCAAGCTCAGCGGCAGAATCATCGAACCCGTCAGGCCGAAGGAATGGAAAGGGGGCAGGATGCCGAGAAAACAATCAGAGCTGTGAATGGTCAGGCACTCATAGATGTCGGAAACATTGGTCATGACGTTGCGATGGCTCAACGGGACGGCCTTGGGAAC
>JADFHU010000084.1 GCA_022567055.1 Planctomycetota bacterium | reverse complement strand
CCACGCTTCATAGCGCGTCAGAAGATACTCACCGGCCGTCCAGGCCATCCGCCGGACCAGACGGGTCCAGGCTTCGTCGGTCGTGCCGTGGTGACTCCCCTTGGTACCGACTCTCGTAACCACTGGTACATAGATTGGGGGCAGGTCACCGTATCATCCACCCGGAAACCAGTTTCGCTTCAGGGAGATACAAGTACATCCGGGCGTTCTGCGAGACGAGCAGCGAGGTGCGGACGTTCCGGCTGGATCGTCTCGTCGTCGGGGACGCGACGAGTTCTGTGTAATCTAAGACGGAGGCACCTGGAGCAGGGTTGGCACGATGATGCAGCCACACGGGCATGAATCGCCGCGAGAGAGGTCGTTTCGATTGAATCGAGCGGTGCGTTCGGATATGATGGCGGTTTGGCCAGGGGACGACGAGACGGATTCCCCCGGCTTGTCTCTGCCGGTGTTGTAGTTGCAGGTCGGATCATCGACCGGACCATTGACCGGCGCACGGTTCATTCGTCGGGTCGATGACCCGATCTACGAGACTCGAAACTTGACATGCCCGCAAAGAAACCTTCATCCAAGAGACACCAGCCCAAGGGGGTCGTCATCATTCATGAAGATCGAGATGTCCTTGTTGTGGAGAAGCCGCCGGGACTCCTTACGGTTAGCACGGATAAGGTCAGATCGGAAACGCTCTACTACAAACTTACCGACTACGTTCGCAAGGGTAACGCAAAGTCCAGAGAACGTGTTTTTATCGTTCATCGACTGGATCGAGAAGCCTCGGGGATTCTCGTTCTTGCACGAAGCGAGAAGTCTAAATCGTGCTTGCAGAGTCAATGGCAAGAAGTCGAAAAAAGGTATCTCGCCGTGGTTCACGGCAAGCCAACACCCAAGTCAGAAACGATTACGTCGTACCTGGCGGAGAACAAAGCCCACATTGCGTATTCTACCGAGAATCGCATGAAGGGTAAGTTATCCCATACGGGCTATCATGTTCTTAAGGAAAGGAACGGGTTCAGTCTCTTGGAGATCGATCTTCTGACCGGTAGAAAACATCAGATACGGGTGCATTTGGCTGAGAAAGGGCACCCGATTGTCGGCGACAAGAAGTACGGGAATGTGGACAAAGCGCACAAGCGTTTAGCGTTGCATGCCCAATCGCTTTCTTTCAATCACCCCACCACCGGCGAGCGCATGACGTTTGAAACCAGAATCCCGAAATTCTTCACGAACCTCGTAGATCCAAAAGGCAGACTCGGCGTGTGCGACGGCGGTCAGGCATCGCAGGGAAGATACGGCTCCTGGATCAACGACACGCTGCTGCTATGAAACAGCGTGAGCACGACTTGATTGAGTGCAAGCAGCAGCGAATCCTCTGTATTAATAAATAAATAAATAAATAAATAGGGACAGTCACGAATGGCACTGCCGCTTGTGTAGTAAGGATTTACATCGGTTTTCCCTTCAGTAGTTCGGCCCGCGCTTCAGCGCGTGGCTTGGTGAGTAAGGCATGTTCCTTGGGCCTACGTTTTATCGCGCGCGGTTCCACGCGCCCTGGTCGGTGGCCAACAACGTGTACGGCCATGGTCACCAAGGCGGCGTCGACGAGTCGTGAGCTCAAAGTGTCGTCACCCAAAACCATGACCAGCCAACTTGCACCAATCGTTTGCATGGCGGCGGTGAAGCTTAGCGTGCGTGGCGACACGCCCGCCTCCTGCGCCGATTGCAACATGGTCTGACGAATCAGGTTGTAGGCCAACAGGCACGTCCACATCTCCTTGCGAACCATCTCGGGCGTCTTGCAGCGCAAAATGTCCATGCCCATTGTGATCTTGATGGCCCGGATGTCCAACTCCGCCAGCCAACGGCACTGGTACAACGACGCAATATCCTCTTTCGGATACTCCTTGGCGTCCGTCAACGTGGTCACCGCGACAAACGACGCGACACGAGAGCCGGGCTGCCTGACGTGAACGCGGATCGCACGAACCTCAATCGAAGAGGGGACCCGGTCGTAGGTCTGCTCGTCCATCCACTTGGGTCTTTGGGGTCGATCCCAGGTAATGACCTGATCGTCCTTGCCCAGGCGACGACCGCGCCGAAAGTCTACCGGTCGACGCTGATGGAGTCGGGCCACCAACTCTATACCCCGTTCCTGCAGCAGCGCGATCATGAAGTATGAACAGTAATAACGATCGGCCAGCAGAACGTCGCCTCGCCTGAAACGACCGAGTAGTGAGCGAAGCAGCGCACTCTCGCCCGTTTCCTTGCCGGCGTAGGGCCCCACGGCCATGCCGGTGAGCATCCCGCTGGCCAAGGACAAAAGCACGACCATACGGGCGATCGGGAAGCCGAGCCCCTTCTTCTGCTGCGAATTCTGCGGATATGCTTCCTGGTTCTCGGGCGTGTCGGACATGCTCACGGTCGAGCCATCGACCAGACGGACATGACGTCCGTGCCACAACCATTGTTTATCAAGCTTGTCCTCGCAGCCCTCGCCTACGTTGATCGTGATCTGACGAATGACCTTCTCCGACAGTTTACCGCGTGCCCGACAGTAAGCGCCTGTGTTGCTGGAGCAGGGGCCGCGCTCCAAAGCCACCAGCAGCACAGCCACCCGTGCGACGGCCGCGACACAGGATCGATGTTCATCCTTGAACAAGACCTGCGACAGGAAAGCCCACAAGGTGACGGCCGGTGTGAATATGGCGTCTTCCTCTTCTGCAAACGTGGCGTCCTCATCGTCGAACGCCTTCTCGATCGCTTGCTCCGGAAGCACGTCGGCAAACGGAAGATCGCGGCGTTGTAGAAACGAAGACAAAATCAAGCGAAATCGCTTGTGTACTGAACGTGATTGTTGGTAACATGACATGGAGACCATCCTTGGTCATACCAATTGCACAACGGAACCAAGGAGGGTCTCCAAGCGGGAATTATAGCCAGGGAGGGCTCCCGCGACAAGTTAAATCGAATCGTGTTGACGCTCGCACGGATGCGCAGGTCAATATCGCATTCCGAACCGACAGAACACGGGCGGCGCGGCGCCACCGCTTTGCGCACCAGCCGATTAGCGACCGCGTTCACGGCTCAGAAACACCGGCAGTGCCATTCGGGACAGTCACCTATTTCCGTCGTCGAAAATGGGTCACTGTCCGCGGTCGTCCCGCCGATTGTCCAGCTTTGCTGAGCGGGCCAACCACTCTGAAGCTTCGGCGTCACGGCCGAGGTGAAAATAGAGGTCGGCGAGGTTGTTCATGATGGTCTTCAAGTACCACCCGTGTTGTGGATACCGCTGCTGGAAATACACGATCGCCTTCAGGTAATACTGCTCGGCGACCTCAAACTCGCGAAAACCTGGCAGGACAACCGCCTCGAACTCATTGACTTCTCCACCGCGTAGGGCGTAAGCATGCATCCGTGGCTAGTCACCTGAATTCCAGAAGTTAATCCTCAGGATGTCAGCTGCAACCTGAAGTTGAACTAAGCCGGAATTGCTCATGACCCTCGGATATTGTAGAGACGCTGAAAAGACAGAGATGGCCTTCGTGATACCGCCTGGTCGAAGCGACACTTTCTACAGAACCGGCGACCGAGTACGGAAACCTCACGACGGCAAGCCGATCATCTATCTAGGCCGTGTCGATTTTCAGATCAAGATACATGGCCACCGGGTGGAACTCGGCGAGATTGAAGCCGTCGTACGTGAAGAGACCGACTTGGATGGCGCTGTTGCCCTAGGCTGGCCCGAAACACCCAGTGGCGCCGGCGGCGGGGAGGTCTTCATCGAAGGCAAGGGCCAGAACGTCGAACAACTGCGTCAGAGCGTCTCGAAGAGGCTGCCGGATTACATGCTTCCTTCCAGATTTCACTACCGCGACAAACTACCGCTCAACATAAACGGAAAGTACGACCGGAAGAAACTGGTCAACATGCTTAGAGAGATGTCCTGATTTAAGGGCTCGGCAAGAAATAAGTTGGACAGTTTGGGGTCCAAGTGTGCTCCAGATTGGGTCGCGCCCGATTGAGCGAAACCACAGGCGTAGCAGTTCTACGTCGCGGATTTCGCGATTGAGAAGCGATCAAAGATGGGGTGCAATTGGGCATTCAAAAGTCCAAGTTATTTCTTGCCGTTCCCTAAGCAGCGACAGTTGGGCGAATCTCTTCGACATCACTTGAGAGCCTGGCAAACATGAAGTCGTAAGGAACACCACGATGCCCAAGCGAAAAAAAGTAACTTCAGACGACATAAAGACGTTCATCATCCGCTATTTGACCGAATCTCTGGAGGAGAGTGGTCGAACCTTGGAGGGCGATCTGCCCGAAGACTACGATCTCTTGCTGGAAGGCGTGGTTGATTCTCTGGGCATGCTGACACTGACAGCAGAGGTTGAAAAGCACTTCGACTATGAGATTGACTTCGAGGAGATCGATCCTGAGGAGATGACGATAGTGGGCCCCCTCTGTCATTTCATCGAGACAGAGATCAACCGGGCGAGTGCGGACCAGGCCTAGGTCCTGCCGGACAGCATCATGAAAGAAGAATCTCCCAAGGAAACCAATAGATTTGCCGGCCTGAAGAATAGAGTGCTCCAGCACCTGGCCAGGGTCCTACCCGGTGCGGCATCCCTGAGAGTGTTATGCCATAGGTGGCGGGGAGTACAGATGGGAAAGGGCGTCTGGATCGGCTACGATGTCATCCTAGAAACAGCATGGCCCCGTTTAATCTCAATCGGCAACAATGTGACCATCAATGTGCGCACGACGATCATCGCCCATTTCAAGACCAGCAGGTCTGTTACGATTGGAAATGATGTCTTTATAGGACCCAATGTCACGATCCTACCGAACGTAAGAATAGGAGAGGGTTCTGTCGTTACCGCAGGAAGCGTGGTCACAAGCTCTGTCGCGCCCAACACAATGGTTCAAGGGAATCCGGCCCAGGCCGTAGCGAAATGCGGCATCCCACTGTTGGAAGAGACCTCCCTGAAAGACTTCACCAAGAACCTGTTGACCCTGAAGAAAGGTGTCAAAGCCGAGAGGAGTGTGAGTGATGCGTAGCACAAAGGATGAGTTCAGAGATCCGCAGAATGATTCAATCAATATCGCAGTCGTAGGATGCGGGTATTGGGGACCGAATTTAGTTCGCAACCTGTGCTCAACATCCGGCTGCACCATGAAACTGATTTGCGATACCGAGACCGCCCGCCTCGATCACCTAAGGGCCGTCTATCCTCAGATCGACACAACCAACGACTTCGGTGACGTCGTCTCACGTGAGGATATAGATGCCACTGTCATCGCGACTCCCGTTCGTTTCCACTACGACATGGCGAAACGATTGTTGGAAGCGGAAAAACACGTCTTTGTTGAAAAGCCACTGGCGTCCTCCGTGGAGGAATGCCAGGACTTGATTGAGACCGCGGACAAGGGACATCTGACACTCATGGTGGGACACACGTTTCTCTATTCACCCACTGTTCGGCGGATTAAAGACATCATTGAACGCGGTGACTTGGGGAATATCCAGTACATTAGTTCCAGGCGTTTGAATTTGGGCCTGTTCCAAAAGGACATCAACGTCGCGTGGGACCTGGCGCCTCACGATATCTCAATCCTCCTCTATGTACTCAGTGAGATGCCAACTGGCGTCAACTGTCAAGGAAAGGCGCATATTACGCCGGGAATCGAGGACGTGACCAATATGACATTGACTTACAGAAACGGGATGTTCGCTACCGTACAGAGCAGTTGGCTCGATCCCTGTAAAGTAAGGGATATGACGTTTGTCGGGGACAAGCGGATGCTGGTCTATGACGACATGGAGCCCTTGGAAAAAGTAAAAATTTACGACAAGCGGGTGGAGGTCCCACCGCACTACGATACGTTTGCCGAGTTTCAGTACTCTTACCATTATGGAGACGTCTATTCCCCCTTCGTCAAACAAGCAGAATCCTTAAAGTTTGAGTGTCAACACTTCGTTGATTGCATTAAGTCGGGAGAGGCGCCGATTTCCGGCGGCAGAGATGGATTGCAAGTGGTCCAAGTGCTCACCGCCGCCGCCGAATCTTTACGGCATGAGGGAGCACACGTGGAGATCGGGAACCTAGCCACCGTTGAAGCTTAGGGAGCGGCAAGAAAAAGTATGCAAGAGGCGTGGCACCATTGGCATCAAATTGCACAGACGGGACCCGAGTCTGGAGTTTTGATAGGTTGCTCAATGAAAATATGGATTGATCTTGCCAACGCCCCCCATGTGCCATTCTTTCTGCCCATCATAGAACAACTGGAGCAGGCAGGCCATGAGGTGGTCTTGAGCCTGAGAGACTTTAACTATACGGTGGAACTCGCAGCCCGAAACGGATGCCAGGGCACCGTCATTGGGGAGCACGGAGGCAGAAATCCGTTTGCAAAGATCGTCGACTTGATGAGTCGAACGAAGGGCCTCATCGAGTTTGCCCGCGGCAAACAAATTGATATCGCCGTCAGTCACAACTCCTACGCGCAAACGGTCGCGGGAAGGCTCTCAGGCATTCGAGTTGTCACGATCATGGACTATGAGGGGCAGCCGGCAAATCATATCGGCTTCCGTTTTGCGCACAAAGTGATTGTTCCCGATTCCTTCCCAGACAAGGATCTCAAGCGTTTTGGAGCCACCGTTCAGAAGACCTACAGGTACACAGGCTACAAGGAGCAACTCTATCTGTCGAGTTTTGCGGCAGATCCCGCATTTAAGCGTCAACTCGAGGAGGCCTGTGATCTGCCCCATAGCTGGGATCATGAAAAAACGACACTCGCCATTGTGCGAACACCTGCCACCATGGCGGCTTACCACCCCAAAAGCAGTCCCACCTTCGAGAGATTGCTGGAAGGGCTTGATACCCGAGATGACTTGACCGTCGTCATGCTCTGTCGGACGGATCAGCAGCGGGAAGAGATTCGCCAGAGGTATCCCGACTTCCATATTCCCAAGCACCAGCTCGATGGAAACAATTTGGTCTATCATGCCGATTTGGTCATTAGCGCCGGAGGTACGATGAACCGCGAGGCAGCGATTCTCGGTACTCCAGCCTATACGGTGTTTGCCGGCGCCTTGCCGGCCGTGGATGCTAATTTGGTCAAGGCGGGGCGACTGACAAGACTCGAAACAGAACAGGACTTAGCCAAGATTGAGTTTGGCAAGAAAGTCCCCGGAAATACATTGCAGAACCCCAATCTCTGTCAAGAAATCGTCCACGAGATTCTTCAGTGAACCTGGCTTGCTTGCCGGTACGAGCGCGTATTAAAACAAATTGAAGAAGGGAGTCTGTCAGATGGAATCGAAGCGAAAAAGATACCATATCGACACAGAGCAATTGCCGTGGCCCGACACTCCGAGCAAAGAGTAGAGAATTGACGCCCCCAAAACAACTTGAAATCATCGACGACTCAGCGTCT
This sequence comes from Planctomycetota bacterium, assembly GCA_022567055.1. Taxonomy (GTDB): domain Bacteria; phylum Planctomycetota; class Phycisphaerae; order Sedimentisphaerales; family Anaerobacaceae; genus JAIPFM01. The sequence continues at coordinate 4,546 of JADFHU010000084.1, read as the reverse complement.
CGCCTGGATAGCAGACTACTCGGCCTGGCTCGTTTTTCGGGCATAGAGGGTCGAATCTCCTGTCGGGATACATTGATCCAAGATGAAGGCCCTGCGCATAGGCGGTGTCGGGTGCTGGCCGTCTCGGCGGGAACTCTCGATCACATGCTCAACGGCTCGCCCATCAGGAACAAACCCTTTTGGAGTAGCGTTCTTGCTTCCTACGAACATCTTTATGTGTACGTCTATGGCTTCACCCAGGAGAACTGCTCACGTGTGCTCGCATCCTTGGCAGATGTACTTTGTTCAAGATTGTCTCATCTGAGGTTGAACCGTCTTCGGTGTCAGACTCTGCGTTTCACGGTCAGCGCCAGCCATCCTGCGCTGACAGAGGAACTCACCGGTACTCAGTTTGACAGCGACAATCGGTTTGGTGACTCTGGCTTTTCAGGTTTATCCGAAATACCAGGCGTAGAAACCATTGTCACAATCAATCAGCTTGCGAGCTTCATCAAAGTCGAGAGGGAATCCTACACCTTCTTTGTTCATGCGACGGAACAGGTCCTAGATTTGGATGAGGCCACTCAGGAGACAGAACTAAGACACAGGTTTTCGCACTTTGTTCCACAACTGATGTTCTTGAGGCATGCCTTTGGGGATCGATGTTGGCGTTCCCCGCGTACGTATGCAAACTTCATCATAGACGATCCCTATTTGCGTCCAAGGTATGGTTTCGTGAACATGGCTCAACTCGCGAAAAACGCCGTGAAGAACGATTTCGCAGCCACCATTGCATTGATTCCATGGAACTACAAAAAGACGTCGCGTGCCACAGGAACACTGTTCAGAGGACCGGACAGTAGACTGAGTATCTGTATGCACGGATGCGATCATACCGAGGGAGAGTTCGGGACTCGCGATGTTGACAAGCTGCACTCACTCGTCGCCTTGGCCAGCAAAAGAATGGACCAACATGAACAACGGACGGGTATTCCTTGCGAAAAAGTGATGGTCTTTCCACAGGGTGTGTTTTCGGCCGCCGCCATGCATGCCCTGAAAGTAGGTCGCTTCATTGCCGCGGCCAATTCGCACCTCGACTGCGAAGAGAGCGACCGCCCCCAGCTCACGTTCAGAGACATACTCGATGTGGCCGTCATGTCCTACTCGTCACTCCCACTGTTCTCCAGACGGTACCCCTCGGAAGATGGAGTTGAGTTCTGCTTGGATGCGTTCCTGAACAAACCTGTGCTCTCCGTTGAGCATCACGGATTTTTTAAGCCCGGATACAAGCCGATCGAGGCCTTCGTTCAACGCCTTCAAGAGATGAACACAGACTTGACCTGGACCGGATTGTCATCCGCCTTGATGCACAGCACTATCGAAAAGAGATTGAATGATGGCACCCAGATGTGTCGTCTATATTGCCGGAAGGCGATCATTGTCAACAGGCTGTCACGCGCCCAATCTTACCGAATCGTAAGGCAGGAAGAAGACCCCTGTGCGATAGTGGAAGTACGGGCCGATGGCGTTCGTGTGACGCATCGGACCGACTCCGAGGGTCTGGCCTTCGATCTTGAGATCGAGGCTCACGGCCGCAGATCGGTAGAGATCGTCTATAAGCCCGCGGAGTGGACTGCCACTGGAACCCGTGCGAGCATGTCCTACACCCTGCAAGTGTGGTGGCGTCGAACCTTGAGTGAATTGAGAGACAACTACCTCTGTAAGAACGACACCGTCTTGTCTCTGGCCAAATCACTCAAACATCGAATGATGAACGGACGGGTCGCCACTTGAAAATCCAATGGCCTATGTGTTGAGGCGTTTCCCAACGCCAAGCAGACAAGCCTTGATATCCAGAAAGTGCGTGGTGACACGTTTACAGCGAAGGAGACGATTGAATGAAAGTGCCTTTCTTAGACCTAAACGTTCAGAACGAGTCGATCAAAGAGGAATTGCTTGCCGGGATCCAGGCGGTACTGGACTGTTCTGCGTTTGCCGGGGGTCCCTTTGTTGAAGCCTTTGAGGACGACTTTGCACGGTTTTGCCAGTGTGACTATGCCGTCGGCGTGGGCACCGGCACCGCTGCTCTGTGGATGGCGCTCCTGGGCTTGGGCGTCGGCCCGGGGGATGAAGTCATCACGGTCCCCAACACCTTCATTGCGACGGCCGAGGCCATTACCTTCTGTGGCGCCCAGCCTGTGTTTGTGGATATTGATGAACAGTCCTACAACATGGACCCTGCCCTGCTGGAGGCGGCCATCACGGACAAGACGAAAGCCATTGTTCCGGTTCATCTCTACGGCCAGCCCTGCGACATGGATCCGATCCTGGCCATCGCCAAGAGATGGGGTCTCTACGTGGTAGAGGATGCTTGCCAGGCACATGGCGCCGAATACAGAGGAAAACGGGCAGGATCCCTGGGCGATGCCGGCTGCTTCAGCTTTTATCCCGGCAAGAATCTAGGTGCCTGTGGCGAGGCTGGCGCAGTCGTCACCAACAACACCGAGTTAGCCGACCGCATGAGGATGTTCCGAGATCATGGTCAAGACAAGAAGTACCATCACTCGATGGTAGGCTGGAATGCCCGCATGGATGGTATTCAGGGGGCCATTCTAACGATCAAACTGAAATACTTGCCGCAGTGGACGGAGGCACGACGAGAGAATGCAAAACGCTATCGGGAACGGCTTGACCCCGAAGGGAGTGTGATCGCTCCTATTGAGATGGCCTATGCCAAACATGTTTACCATGTCTATGCCGTTCGTGCCAAAAATCGCGACGCACTCCTCACTGGACTGCGTGACAGAGAGATCTTCTGCGGCATTCACTATCCGGTCCCAGTCCACTTGCAGGAGGCGTACGCCTCAATGCGTCTAGGACCCGCTTCGTTTCCGGTCGCAGAGCAATGTGCGAAAGAGATTCTCTCGCTGCCGATGTTCCCGGAACTGTCCCCCCAACAGATCGACTTTGTCTGCCACGCGGTGAATGCCTGCCTGACCGAACAGCTCACACACTGAAACCGTTCGTTCAAATTGAAGAGTCGACCCATGGCGAATTCAAATAGAGACGACATGTCGGAAGGCGATGCCTTTTGCGACAATATCGAGCAGGTGTTCACCAAGATCTGTGAAGACGACCCAGAGCCAGCCGTCGTCACGGAGAGCACGCTGGTCCCCGTGGAACCGATGAGTCCGCCGCCGCCCCTTGAGCCCATTCCGGAGACCAGCCTCACTGCGCATGCAGCCGAACCACCCATGGACATCGTCCAGTCCCTGTGGCGATTCAAATGGACGCTGGTGACCACCTTCATTCTGGTGACCGCCACCTTGATCTGGCTAATCTGGACCAAGACGACCCTGAAGTACCAGGCAAAGGGAGAGATACGCATTCGCCCGGTGATTCCGCGATTGGTGTTCAATACCGACGAGAATGGAGCGATTCCCTTTTACGACTCTTTCGTGCGAACACAGGTCTCCGTCATCCGCAGTCTCGGTATCTTGGGACCGGTGTTGGAAAGGCCGGACATCCGGAAGACCCGGTGGTATCAGAATCCGGAAAGCTCACTGATCCAGAAAATAAGGGGCGAAACCATCTCACCCTTCGAGCGCCTGAGAGAGGGCCTTTTGGTTAATCCCCGACGAGGAACCGAGGTAGTCGACCTGGATTTCACATGTCCTTTTCCTGAAGACGCGAAGGTCATTGTCAATGCAATCTTAGATCAGTACCTCGCTGAGGTGGGCGACAGGGCACACGCAGACAAAGACGATCTCGACAGCAAGCGGATTGCACAGTTTGAAACGTTACAGAATAAGATCCAGCTTCACGAGAGCAAGATTTCCGAACTGCTCCAGAGCATGGGCACCGATGATGCACAGGCCCTGGTGGCCAGCAGGCGGGCGAATTCGGACCGGAAGAAGGCCCGTCTGGACGAACTGCGACAACAGCAAAAACAACTCCAGTGGACTCTCGACCGACAGACTCGTCCGGTTCCCGATGGTGTCACCCCGGAGGGCGGCGATGGCGTGATCTATCCGCCGACTGCCATGGAGACCCAACCAAGATATCACCAGGACGCAGAATGGGTTCGGCTCGATCGCATGGTAATGACGCTGCGGCACGATTTGGACACCACCTCGTATGGTCCCCGGCATCATGCTCTAGCAACGTTGAGAAACGACCTAGCATTCCAAGAAGTCGCAAAGCTCAGGCGTGAGGAACAACTGGATGCACAGTGGCGGGACAGAACGAGCCCCTTGGTGAACGCTGCTCCTTTGGCAGATGGCGCGGTGGGCGCAGTGGGCGCGGACATACTCCTGCTCTCTCCCGTGGATCAAATTGCCCTGCTTCGGTATGAAGAGGACAATCTGGCAATGGTGTACGCCAAGGAAAAGAAGGAGTTTGAGAAACTCCTGGAAACGGTTCAGTTACTCAACAGAGAGACCGCGTCCCTGGCACACACGCGTGACCTCTGGAATGCGGTTCGTCAACGGATCGACCAGAAAAACATAGAACGCGATGTACCGGGCACCATCGAGATTCTGATGCGAGCCATTACCCCCTCCGCACC
>JADFHU010000719.1 GCA_022567055.1 Planctomycetota bacterium | reverse complement strand
TTTAGCATCGTTCCTTACACTCGATCAGTCTTTGCCTATTCTATCAGAGAGTTGTGGCCTCTTCAATCTCATATGATCGACAGGGATTTGCTCTCTCGAATCGGTGTCGGTGTTGGATACATAGCAGCAGCCAAGAAGCATGTTCTCGCGCCCGCTCGCGGGGCTCGCTCAAGACGCAGAGGCGCCAAGGAAGACTGATGGCTAGGTGGTTGCCCTGTCTACGCAGGAATCTAGCGATTTCCTTAGAGCCCCTAACAAAATGATCGTAGCGCCGAGAGCGAGCGTTTTTGCCTCTGGTAAGGAAGGCGAAGCAGGCCATCCGAGGATGGTCGATGGAGCCTGACGCCGTCCAGAGGGAAAACGAGCCGCTCGAATGCAGATTCATTTTGCGTAGGTGCTCTTAGTCTTATCGAGTGAATTGGACCTCTCGTTGCGGGAAACGACTACACTTTTCGACGTTGTCTGTGTGTGTGGTACCCACAACTTGAGTCCGCCCCATGAGGCCCCCTCGGCGTGACCGCATTTTTTTTACCCATCTTCCCCCTGGTTTGATATGATACAGCATTGAAGTGAATACTGAGTGCTGGGTGGTTTTCCAAATAGAAAGGTTGCCATGCGAACCTTGTCCTTCCGATTCTGGGGTAGAACAACTCGTTCTCTAGGCTCTGTCGGAAAACTCCGTCGTCGGCTCGAGAGCGAGCAATTTATTCGCCTGGCAAAGACGGCGAAGCAGGCGATGTTTGTGTTATCGTCGATGCAGCCGGATGTAGCTAGGCGGATAAAGGGCCGCTCGAAGCCAGGTCGGGTTTTCCGACGGAGCCTAAAACTTCTGCTTTGCTTCGTGTCTACGTTGATCTATGGAGTCAGCACGAGTGTCGCGGCCTCTGGGGGATTTGGAATAGAGTTGCTCAGTCCCAATAACGCAGCGATCGAGGCGAGTGGGCTTCCCGCCCGTTGGGTCATTCGCATCACGGGGAATCATCCGAGAAAGATCACCGAACTGACGTTCAAGCTCGCTTTCTCCGCGCAGGCAGGGGAGTTCTTTGATGCCGCTTCTCCGGCAGACTACGTACTCCGCGATAAGAATGGCACACTCGTACCCGATGAGGTCACGCTGCCCATTCCCGGTGACTACGAGATCTTTCTCCATCCCATCGACGATGGACGGAACGAAGCACGGGAAGATCTGACCCTGACCCTTGACGCGGGCGTGCATGCGATCGTTGGGAATCCCCTCTCCGTGAGTATCTTCGATCAGACCAACTACGCGGCGGACGAGACACTCTTCATTGCGACGCTTGTTCCCGAGGGGTCCGCCCGGACCACGACGGCATCGGGGCTTGCCACCATTGTCCTCAACGGGAATCATACGGCCGCAAAGGTGACCTGCCACTTTAACGGTCTCACCACCGTGCAAAGCGCGGCCCATCTCCACTACGCGATTCCCTCGAACCCGCAGCAAGGACAGGGGCCGCCGATCTTCAGTTTGCCCCTGGGGGAATTCGATGACTTGGAGTGGGAGATCAGGGCAACGCAGGGCTATGGCATCGGTGACATTATCGATGCCCTCTATCAACAGAACGGCCTCAATATCTATCTGAATGTCCATACGGCCAGGCACCCATCCGGCGAAATACGCGGGGCATTTGTTGCCGCGCAAGGGGCTACGTCCTTTGAGCCACCGGCCGATCCGCCTCCCTTGGAACCCTTGACGGGGGATGAGTTGCGACGCGATGTGGCCCGCTTTCTGATACAGGCGACCTTTGGCCCGGATCGGGAGACGATCGATCACCTCACTGATCAAATCGTCAATGGGCATGGCGGAGACCGGATCGCCGGCTTTAATGCCTGGATCGACGCGCAGATGAGTCTTGATCAGACATCGCTCGATACCCTGCTCTACTACCTTGACGAGAGCATGTTTTTTAAGGCGGGCCTGCCGCGTGGTGGCGAGGATGAGTTTCCGGGTGCCGGGCAAACGCCCGACTGGGTGCATTGGGATGTTGCCTTGCATGCCCATGACCAGTTACGGCAACGCATTGCCTTTGCCCTGAGTGAAATCGTGGTTATTTCCAAGGTCGGCAACAACACGATCGATTATGTCCACGGGGCGGCGGAGACCTATTGGGACATGCTGGCCGATCATGCCGATGGTACCTACTACGACGTTCTCTATGACGTCAGTAAGAGTCCCGTGATGGGGAGTTATCTCAGTCACTTGGCCAACCAGAAAGAGAAACGCGATCCCGTGACCAACGAAGTCCTCTTCAGCCCGGACGAAAACTACGCCCGCGAGATCATGCAGCTCTTTTCGATCGGACTCCTGGAACTGCACCCCGACGGCAGCCTGCGGCTGGATAGTGAGGGGAAAGTACTGGAGACCTATTCGAACGATGATATTACCGAGTTGGCTCGGGTCTTCACCGGCTGGGGTTTGAGCAAGAACCAGGGCGGCGGGGAGAATAACAACTTCTTCAGAACCGGCAGGGGTCGTCGTTTCGACAACCAGCGCTGGATTCATCCCATGAAGAGCTTTGCCGCCTACCATGATACCGGCAGCAAACGGATATTGGGCCATACCATTGCCGGAGGCCTTAATGGCGAAGGGGATTTTCGGGCAGCCCTGGCCATACTCTACCAGCATCCCAATTTAGGGCCCTTCATAGCGCAGCGCTTGATACAGCGTCTCGTGACGTCCAATCCCAGTCGCGGCTATATCTACCGGGTAGCCTCCGTCTTCAATGACAATGGGCGCGGCATCAAGGGAAACATCGCCGCCGTCGTCAAGGCGATCCTATTGGACTATGAGGCCCGCAGTCTGACCTTCGTCGACTTGGCTCAAAACAATTCCTATGGCAAGGTCAAAGAGCCGCTCATCGCCTTCATTCAGTTTTGCCGCGCCTTCCATGTCTCCCCTGACCGGACCAGCACCGATCCTATTGCCGACTTGGTGTACGTAGGCTATCCCCAGACGCAGGCAGACAACTTTCCGGCAAACTGGGCCGTCATCGGCATCACAGGAAGGTCGAGCAGTTTCGGTTACGGGTTCAACTATCAGCATACCTTCATGTCGGCGCCGACGGTCTTCAACTACTATCAGCCCGACTATACGCCGGGTGGCGATCTCGCCGCCTCCCAACTGGTCGCGCCGGAACTGCAGATTGCCAACGACACGACGGTACCG
>JADFHU010000718.1 GCA_022567055.1 Planctomycetota bacterium | reverse complement strand
ACGGCGAGAACACCATGTACATCCTTGACAGGCAAGGGAATGCCACCGTATTCTGGGACGTCTTCATGTGGACGGATGATCCCGCCTACGTGCCCACGGATGAGGATTATATAAACGCGGTAGTCTCAAATACCGCCACCGCCGCCGATCCCATTCCGTCCGCCGGGGTCACGGATGTGCCCTACTACGCCAATGTCTTGACCTGGAGCGCCGGCGATTTTGCCGTCACGCACAACGTCTACTACAGCGTGGTCTTCGACGACGTCAACAACGCCAGCCCGGCCGCACTCGTGGCGGAAGGCCTCACCGAAACAACGCTGGAGGTTCCGACGACCGATCTGGAGACGACCTACTACTGGCGGGTGGATGAGGTCAATGGGGCGCCGGACTTTACCGTCTTTGCAGGGGATGTCTGGAGCTTCACGGTCGAGGCCGTGGCCAATCTGATCACCAATGTCACGGCCACGGCCGATAGCCAGTTCAACGCCGACACCGGTCCGGAAAAGGTTGTGAACGGATCCGGATTGACCGACGGGCTGCATGGTACCACAGTGGCAGACATGTGGCAGAGTGCCGCACTGCCGGCCACGATTGAGTTTGTATTCGACAATGTCTATGTCCTGCATGAGTTGAAGGTCTGGAACCAGAACCAGTTGATCGAGGGCCTGTTGGGCTTCGGCGCCCAGGACGTGATCCTCGAGGTCTCGGCCAACGGCAGCGACTTTGTCGTCCTGGAAGGCGTGGGACCGTTCAACCGGGCGCCCGGCGCCGGCGGCTATGCGGCCAATACCACGCTTGCATTCAATGGCGCCCAGGCCAAGGCCGTGAGATTGACCATCACGAGTAACTATGGTCCGTTACCGAACACGGGCCTCAGCGAGGTCCAGTTCACCGCCGTCCCCGCCTACCCGCGGGAGTTTGACCCGGCCGATGGCGCCGATACGGACGACTTGGACGTCATCCTGACCTGGCGTGCCGGTCGTTTTGCCGCCGAGCATCAGGTCTTGTTGAGTCAGGACCAGACGGCCGTGGCAGACGGCAGTGCCGTGGTTGCCACGACCGCTGACAAGAGCCATGCCCTGTCGGGTCTGGAATACGGAAACACCTACTTCACGCAGGTTATCGACGTGGCCGCCGACGGCACCACCTATCCCGGGCCGATCAACCAGTTCCAGACACCCGTCAGTGGAGCGATCGACGACATGGAATCCTATAAGAACGAGGAATTTCTCGAGATCTGGGCCACCTGGATAGACGGATTCGGTGATGAGGCCAACAATGGTGCCCTCGTGGGCGCGAATCCGTCGGGGGATGATTTCTCTCCCGAATCCGTGGTCGTTCATGGTGGCAAACAATCGCTTCCCATCCACTTCGACAACACGGCTGCGCCCCTTTCAGAGGCCACCCAAACGTTTGATACGCCTCTGGCATGGTCCCAGCAGGGTGTCAAAGGTTTGGTGATTTATTTCCATGGTAGTTCGACGAATACCGGCGGCCAGTTGTATGTCCGGATCAACAACACCAAAGTCGCCTATGATGGAGATTCGGCCGACCTCATGCGTGGCGGCTGGAACAAGTGGTACATTCCCTTGGCCGACGTGGCCGGCGACCTCAGCAGGGTCACGTCTTTGACCCTGGGCATCGACGGCGGCGGACAGGGTGTCGTCTACATCGATGACATTACCGTGACATCGGAGGCCCGCGAAACCATTACGCCGGTGACACCCAGTTCCGAAGGTCTGTTGGTGCATTGGGCCTTTGACGAAGCCGCCGGTGGCACGGTAGGTGACAGCAGCGGCAATAACCATGTAGGCACGATCAATCGCGCGACCTGGACAGCCGGTGGATTTGACGGGTCGGGCCACTCCCTGGCCTTCGGCGGCGATGGCGCTTTCGTGGTCAACAGCGACACGGTCGTGTCCCAGGTCAATGGTTTGAGCGCAGTGACGGTCGCTGTCTGGGTCAATTCTAATGTGACCGACACGGACCATGGTTTCATTCACTTTATTGACCCCGACGGCGGTGACGACGGCGGCATGCGTTATGACGCAGCCGGCGCTTCGTTCGGTGGCACCAATTTAATGAAGATGTCGGTGCATACGACCGGCGGCAATCTGCAACTGGAGAGTTCCAGTGGAGTTCAGACCACCGAATGGCAGCACCTCGCGATGAGTTGGCAGAGCGGGGAGTCCTTGAAGTTGTACATTAACGGAATGCTGGACACACCCACGGGCGCCAACGCTCCGGCGGTCGGCACTGTCGACACGGTGACACAGCTGCTGGTCGGCAGGGGCGCCAAAGACGATTTGATTAGTGAGAGCTGGGAGGGCCTGATTGATGACGTGCGTATCTACAACCGAGCCTTGTCAGACGCAGAAATGGCAGGGCTGGCCGGTCGAACTCTACCGTTTGACATTTGACAAGCCCTGACCCGTCGGCATAACGGGTGGTAACTGATTCATGAACTCTGAGGAGCCGTATCTCTCGGCAGATGCGGCTCCTCTTTAATCTGTTATTTTGCAGGAGGTAATGAAACATGTCGAAACAATCGTTCAAGCCAGCATTTCTCGTTGTTTTCGTTTCGTTGTTGATGACGACAGCGTCTGTCATGGCGGTCGAAACCTACAAAACCTCGAATTTTGGGGGCGCACACCAGATTTGGTTCGAAGCCGAGGCTTTCGATGAACGCAGCCCCGACGTTGACACGTTCTACTCGGTGATTGACATGGATGGTGCCTTCGGCCAGGCAATTGGCCGTGCAGGGGGCGACGGCGGTATGATTCGCTGGACCTTCGACATCAGTAGAGCCGGCGGCAGCGGCGGCCCCTGGCGTTTTTGGGGACGGGTGATCAATCCGGACAATCGGTCGGATTTCATGATGGTGGAGGGAAACCCCAATGACCCTCCGCTTCCACCCGGCCCCCCCTATTCCAGATCCGGTGCAGAGGCGGTAGGGTTCGGGACCGGATACCGGGTCTTCGAACAGACCGTGGGATCACCCGGGAACTGGGCATGGAGTGGGGACAACGGTAATGAGGCCCATACCAAGGAACTTCAAGACGGCGAGAACACCATGTACATCCTTGACAGGCAAGGGAATGCCACCGTATTCTGGGACGTCTTCATGTGGACGGATGATCCCGCCTACGTGCCCACGGATGAGGATTATATAAACGCGGTAGTCTC
>JADFHU010000717.1 GCA_022567055.1 Planctomycetota bacterium | reverse complement strand
GCCGATCCCTAAGGCACTCTAACAGAACCGTTGCGTCGGCCCGAGGCCGAGCGAAGCGGCCATCTGCAAGGCGGCCGAAGCAGGCGATGTGAGCATCGTCGATGGAGGCCAACGCCGCAGAAGGCCGTTGCAGCTGGCCGAAGCCAGCAGGGTTTTGTTAGAGTGCCTTAATCCATCGACATTCACCCCAAAACGGCGATTCTTCGATTTCGGATTCAATGAACGGATTGAGTGACGGCCACTCTCATCAGGAAACGTGCGTGTGGAATCAGCTCATTAGTGGTGGTCCAATTCATGGTTGACAAGAACACTTTCTACCGGCGACTACGGCTTCGGCAGCGGCCGACCGGAGGTCCAGGGTAGTTTCGCATCCTCCAGGGCATTTTGCAGGTCGGGGTAGTCCTCATCAATGCACTTGCGGATCTCCGCTTGAATGGCGTCGAACTCTGCCTGAGCAATGTGAAAGTCCTGGCGCTGTGTCTGCGTGGGACCAAAGGAGGAGTCGGCGGTACTCATGGCCGAACGGATGCGTCGACTTATGGAGATTGGCGCCGGCTCGTTGTATCTAGATTTAATGCTGCCGCCCGCCAGTGACCGGCTTAGACCCTGCAATTTCAGCTCTAGGCGCCGGGTCTCCTGGCGCAGGTCCGAGTGATCCTTATCCGATTGGCCAAGAGCGCGTTTGATGTCACTCAACTGTTCCAGGACCTCCTCTGTTTTGCCGGCCGCGCCGCGAATGGTGCGTTGCAAGGCGGCTACCTGCTGGTAGTAGGCCAGGTCCTCTTCGCGCTCGGCCTGCGTACGTATGCCCTCCTGTAGGGGGCGAACCTCAAAGGTCTGTGCAGCGCCCAGCGTTGTCACCTCACCACGGTAGCGTTTCTGGGCCTGAACCGTGTATTGACCGGGCGTGACCAGGGGACCACCCCACCCCACTGAGGCCGACGAGAGATGAGACAATCCCCAACTGATCCGGTGGAGTCCGGAAGAGGTCGAGGCTTTGACGCGGTTGACGACACCGCCCTGAGCATCCTTGATCACAAAGGTAATGGTGGGTGCTTCCTCTTGTGCCTCTTGCTCAAGTGTTTCCCAGCCCGGATAGGGGGTGTCCCCCCCCTGCTTTCGGGTCTTGGCCTCTGCGCGGCGACGTGCTTGCGCTTGAGTCTCCATGCCTTTACGCAAGTAATAGGTAAACGTTGCGCCCAGAGGTGGATTCGGTGCGGTAAAGAAACCATTACCCCGCGTTCCCTGTCTGCCACTTGTCTGGCTATAGAGTGCCGTCTTGGGGACAGGAAAGAGGACAAAGTCCTCATTCGTGATGGACTTCTCCGCGAAGTGGCGCAGAAAACGATAGTCATCCAACACGTAAAAACCGCGTCCAAAGGTGGCGCCGATCAGGTCGTTTTCCCGACGCTGGATTTCGAGATCTCGAAAGGGAATGGTGGGAACTCCGCCGGTGAGTTTGATCCAGTCTTGTCCCCCATCGAGGGTCACATAGAGTCCAAACTCGGCGCCCAGGAAACAGAGTTCCGGACGGACGTGATCCTGCACGAAGCGCCAGAGTATCTGCCGTTCGGGCAGGTTGCCGGTGATAGATTCCCAGGTCCGGCCCCGATCGGTGCTCTTGATGAGATAGGGTTTGTAGTCGCCGAATTTGTGGGCATCCAGAACGGCGTAGACGGTATTGACATCGTGAAGGTCGGCCTTGATGTCATTGACGAAGGCCTCCTCCGGGACGCCAAAGATGCGATCGACACGGCGCCACTGCTTGCCACCGTCCTCGGTCACCTGGATGAGTCCGTCATCTGTCCCCACATAGATGAGTCCCTCATGGAGGGGGGACTCCGAGATAGAGGTAATATTGCCGTACTGCGACATGGCCACGGTGTCATAAATCGAATCGAGGCTCCAGACCCGATCCATGTGTTTGAGTTGGTATCGATCGCGATTGCGCGACAGGTCGGGACTGAGGGTCGTCCACGAGTCCCCGCGGTCGTCGCTGCGATGGAGATACTTGGACCCAAAATAGAGGCGCGTGTGCGAATGGGGACTAATGAGGACGGGAGAGTCCCAATTGAAACGCAGGTCGTCCTCCCCCGAAGCCGGACGAGGACGAATCGACACGGATTCTCCTGTGCGCCGGTCGACGCGACTCAGATTGCCCTTCTGCGATTCGCCATAGAGGGTATCCGGGTCTTCAGGGTCTATCGCGCAGTCGTGACCGTCGCCCCCAACTGGAACGATGCGCCAGTCGCTATTGGTGATGCCCGATTCGTTGGTGGTGCGACTGGGGCCGTATTGGGTGGAATTGTCCTGCGTCCCCCCAATGATATTATAAAAGGGGAGATCGTTATCGGCGGCGACCTTGTAGAACTGTGTCAGGGGCAGATTTTCGAAAAACTCATAGGTCTTGCCCTGATCATTGGACCGGTAGAGTCCCCCATCGCCACCCACCAGGAGAAAATCCGGGTCTTGCGGATGGAAGGCCACGGCGTGGTTGTCCGCGTGTTTATACCAGTTTTCCTCCCACGGTTCTTCTTCCCAGGTCCGGCCCCCGTCTTGGGTCCGGTCGAGACCCGGATTGGCATGATAGAGCGTATCGAATCGGTGAGGATCACAAAAAAGTTCCTGGTAATAGTGCGCACCCGTACCCCAGCTAGCGTAGTCACTCATTTTGGTCCAACTTCGACCCCCGTTTTCGGAACGCCAGATCCCCCCTTTGCCCCCGGCCAACTCGATAGAGGCATAGACGATCTCGGATTTCTGGGGAGACACGGCCAGGGCGATCTTGCCCTTGTCGCCTCCCGGTAATCCCCCCTTGAGTTCCTGCCAGGTCTCGCCCCTGTCCACGGATTTGTGGATACCGGACTCCGGCCCGCCATTAACCAGGGCCCAAACAGTACGATGACGTTGGTGCGTGGCCGCATAGAGGACGTCCGGGTTGCCGGGCTTAAAGACCACATCCGTGACGCCGGTGTAAGGCCCTCTGTGAAGGATGACCTCCCAGGTCAATCCGCCGTCGATTGTTTTGTAGAGACCTCGTTCGCCTCCGGGGGACCACAGCGGGCCCTGGGCAGCGACATATACCGTGTCGGCATTGCGGGGATCCACGAGAATTCGGGCGATATGCTCGCTCTGCTTGAGGCCCATGTTCTTGAAGCCTTTGCCCCCTTCGAGACTCTTTTAGACGCCATCGC
>JADFHU010000716.1 GCA_022567055.1 Planctomycetota bacterium | reverse complement strand
GAGAACGGTCCAGTTCGCGCCGTCTAGAGAGTGTTCGATGACAACGTCCTTGGCGCCGAATCCCACGAAGTACTCGATGAGCTGATTCGAGTTCCAGATCCAAAGCTCGTGCAGCTTGTAGGCCCGGTCGAAGGCGTATTCGATCGTGGCCGGGACACTCCCGCTGATCCACATGTCGGCGGCGAAAATCCCATGAAGATCGTCCGTCAGACCGGAGCCGTTGATGGTGTTCTCAGGCCCGGAAACGCCGAACGAGCTGGAGGCCTGGACCGTGATGTCGAGGATGGGAATCGAGATGGGCTCAATCGTAAAGTTCCAGACGTCGCCTTTATTGACGGTAGCCCCATCGACCGCATCCACCCGCCAGTAGTAAGTCTTGCCAAAATCAAGCGGCTGTGCCGGAGTATAGCTGGTGGCAGTCTGGGCGGTGCCGCCAGTGGCGTCGTTGACACCATCGAAAGTCTCACCAAAATAGACTACCTGCCCGTTCGTCGCGGCTGATAATTCTGCCGGCTCCCAGCTAAGGACCGCATCATGGTGCACATCTGTTTGCTCATTCAAAGGATTCGCGTTACTGGCAAGACCAGGATCAACCGCATACGAAAGTGTTACGTCATCAAAGGCGATGTAGGATTCCCCCACTGCCCCTGACATTTTTATCCCGATCTTTTTGCCGGCGTCGGCGGCGGTGGCGGTATATTCCAAGCTGATCTGCTCCCAGTCAGGCAGCAGTGCGAGGCCATGCGCCTCAGCCAGGTTGATTGTGTAATCTTCTCCGGTAAAGTAAAGCGCCCAATCGTCGACGTTGCCCTGCTCTGGCCGCGCATTTCCCACCCAGACGCTCAGTGTGTACGTTGCGCCTTCAATGAATGTCTCGTCCAGAATCTGGTAGACCTCGTCAAAGTAAGCAGTATTGCCATAGTAGTCGGACGTGGTCACCTTGTGGTTGCCGCTATGGGCCGGCAAACCGCCGTCATAGTATGTGGAGTTAATATAGGCGCCACCGCTCAATTCACTTTGCCACGGCCCGGTATAATCACCGACATAGATGTACTGCCCTGGACCCCGCGTGGGGGTGTCTTCAAAGCCCGCATCCGGGACGATGATGTCCACCTCCGCGGCCGTCGCAGACGAGACCGGCAGAAGCACAGCCGCCAAGAAACCAATGATTGCAAAAAACATGGCCTTTTTCATTGCACTACCTCCTTTGAATGAAGTTCCAATAGACCCCGGACCTCTTACGTTTATTGTGCAGGCCGTTAACCGGGGCGCATCTGCGGTAATCACTTCAAGATATCATCTTGGGAGGGGGCCGTTCGAAGGCCTGTTTATCTCGAAGTGAAAAACACTTCCAAGCATGGAGAAATGGTTTAGAGGCCAGCCTCCAAGTTTAACCATGCAGCCAACACCACTTCAAACTGCGCGCCCCTGTACACCTGATTCTTCACTTGAAATCCATGTCAAAAAGGACTGACATCAATCTTTCTGACTCGACACCCGTGAATTATTGTACCTTCCGAGCAAAGGCCGATCAAGGGAATTGAGCCCCGGAACGGCCATGACGACCAAACCCACAACTGAGGATAACTACTTACTCATCCTTCCATTTCTGGTGGCTTATGGCCGAGTGCCTTTAGTACTTCCTGATCCACGGCATAGGCGATGTCCTCAAACGGAGAGTAGCGGCCGCGCTTGAATCGATGCGATTTGAGGCCGAGTTGCATCTGCTCGCATACTTGCCAGTCCTCCCGGTTCGTCAGGTCCCAGAAGCTCACTGCAGACTGAAACCGTTCCATAAGCTTCGGTGCTGCGATGACATCGGGATGAACCAGAAAAAAGCAATCATTTTCGATTCTGTCGAGGGCCACCGGACGGATGCGATGATACATTACGAAATCGGGGTGCGGCGTCAGCAGTAGATTTGGAAAGACCGAATAGTAGTGAACGCGCTGGAGATCCTCTCCGGATACCTTGCCTACCGGGGGTGCGGCCGCCTTTCCGTCCATGGTCATGCTGCCACGTTTCTGGGTCATCTCCATATAGCCGCCGATCACGGCCCCCTCAAAACAGTCATGTACCGCGCCACGAAAGGGAGTCCGCTTTGAAAGCATGGGGTGCACTCCAGGGCAGTGGTAGCACTCCTGGTAGTTTTGGAGAATTATCTTCCAGTTGCAGTTCAGTTTGTACTCTAACTTGTGTGCTATGCGCAAATCGGGGAGATGCCAATCCTCGAACCTGTTCATCAGGGCGCCCATTTCCTCTTCAAAGGGGACGGGCGCTTCGGCGAGGTTGATGAACACAAATCCACCCCAAATGCCGACGTGGGCCGAAAACAGAGCATAGTCCGTTTTCTCAAAATCAGCCACGTCGTTGAGTAAGGGGGCTGCTTTGAGACCGCCGCTGAGATCGTATTTCCAGGCATGGTACGGGCATTGAATGACACCTGAAGAAAATTGGCCCTTCTCTGTGTTACAAATTCTTGTTCCGCGATGACGGCAAACATTAAAATGCGCCTGTATCTTATTTTGAGCATCGCGAACGACAATAAGGCTCTCATCGCCGATGGCAACCGTCTGAAAATCACCAGGCTCCGGAATCTCTTCTTCCCTGCATACGAACAGCCAGCGCTTATAAAAAATCTTTTCTAATTCTTCAGCATAAATTGCTTCCGATTGATAGTATTCGCGCGGTAGCGTCCGCAGTGTTGTTGGCGATCGGTAATCGACCCCGCGCTTTCTGTAGCCGTTTTGCATGTCATCCATGCTATTCCCTTTCGGGGTTTCCATATTCATGATTCTACCTCCATTAAGGCAGTGAAATGAACGCTCAAAGTGCACCGGATTTTGCACTGGCAAACCTCCCGCTTAAAATTCATCGTCCTAAGCGAACTTCCGTGTAGAACTATTACTTTAATAGCACCACTTTGACTGCTAAGGCTCCAGGTGCCCCCGTCAAACCCCCTCCGGGGAAGCTCCCTCCAGAACAAAGATATAATCCGTCAAATGGGGTTTTGTATTGGCTGCATTCTGGTGTAGGACGCACCAGTAGTTGGTCGAGAGCATGTTCCCCTTCGCAAAGCTGACCCCCGCTTAAGCCGTAACGTTCCTGGATATCCTGCGGAGTGAGCAGGTCTTTGCCGAGAATGATCTGCTTGATGCCGGGTATTTTATCGTCGAGGGCCTCAATCACGTTGTCA
>JADFHU010000715.1 GCA_022567055.1 Planctomycetota bacterium | reverse complement strand
CACTCCATTCCACATTGGCCTTGTTTTTCGGATCGTAACCGCTTTTGTCTTTTTCCGAATAGTTCCATAGATCCGGCCAGTTTCCCCATTCATGCGTTTCAATAGTAAAATGAACCGCGACAGTGTGACGAAGGGCGACATCGAAAGCGCCTCGGATGGCCCGTGTGATGTCCGCGTGTTTAACTTCGCGGTGTTCCGGGTCGAACTTCCAGGCCGGAATGATCAAGTGAAACCCCCAGTTCCTCTTTTTGAAGTCTTCGGCCTTACCGATCCTCTCAATAGTGCATTCAATGGCCTTCTCGAATGCCGCGGTCTGTCTGCCGTACAGATGACCAACTTCACGTATCGGAAGAATCAGATACTGCGTTTCATCTGTTTCCCGAAGATATTTTTTCAGGTCTTTCGGCTTCTGTAGCGGTGCTTCTTTTTTCTGCAACTCCAGAACGCGATCGAGGATTTTTTCTGCCTCCCGAAAGCTGCCGTCCTGCATGTGGGGTGAAAATTCATCACGCATGATTTCACCGACCTCAGAGGGACTGCGTCCTTCAGATGCCCATCGCCTCATTCCTTCCTTGACCTTTTCCACTTTTTCCAGACAGGCCTTAACCCATTCTTCACGCGTACGCCTGTCATCCTGAGCCCGGAGAGGACACAGCCCGACCTTTGGCCGGAACCAATGATGTCTCTCACAGAGGCACCAAGGCACGGAGAAACCAACAGATAACTCATTGTGAAACAATACGTTGCGACAAGTCTGTGACATTATCTGGAAACAATTTCAAGTTCTTGCGACCTTGTAATACAGAGAAAAGAAATGAGAAAAGCAGTGGCGATAGCCTCTCGGTGACCTCGGGGTTCTCTGTGGTAAAACCACCTAATGTATGCCTTAGGCATACCTTGAAATCTATGCAACGTTGGAGTAAAGTCACGGATAGAATGATCAAACAGATTCTAACCTTTGCGCGGCCTTTGGCCGCAACCCAAAAGCATGTCTCTCGCGGAGATCGCAGAGGCCGCAGAGAGGCTGTCGCTGCTGCTGTCATCTTTCTGTTCTCCGTGCCTTGGTGCCTCTGTGAGAGAACTCTTTCCGTCCCGGCCGAAGCCAGATCGAGTTTTAAGGCAGAGCCTAGAACTCGACCCAAGGTTCCTTACAGACGATCGTGAGGTTAGCCAGATGAACAAGAATAGAAAACGCTCTGTCTCCCGAAACGACGCTCTGACCAGGCGCAAATTCGTTCGGCACGTGGCCACTGCCACGGCTGCCTTCAGTATTGTTCCGCGCCACGTACTGGGAGGGCCGGGACATACCGCGCCCAGCGCGAAACTCAACATCGCCGGTATTGGCGTCGGGGGCCGCGGGGCCGACGACCTACGCGGCGTCGAAAAGGAGACGATTGTCGCTCTGTGTGATGTGGACTGGCAACGGGCAGCGGAGACCTTTGATCGCTATCCCTCGGCCAGGCGATATCGCGATTATCGCGAGATGTTAAGCGTGGAAAAGGATATTGACGCGGTGGTGATCGCCACACCCGACCACACCCATGCCGTGGTCGCGATGGCCGCCCTGAAACTGGGCAAACATGTGTATTGCGAAAAACCATTGACACGCACCGTCGGCGAAGCGCGGGCTTTGACCCGGGCGGCACGGGAAGCCAAGGTCGCCACGCAGATGGGCAACCAGGGCATGGCCTTTGAGGGCAACCGCTTGATCAAGGAATGGCTCATGGACGGGGCCATTGGTCCGGTACGCGAAGTACACGTCTGGTCCGACCGGCCCACGCATCAAGGTAAGAATCCTCTGTGGTGGGCGCAGGGTATCGATCGCCCCAGGGATACGCCGCCGATTCCGAAGGATCTGGATTGGGACTCCTGGTTGGGGCCTGCCCCCTATCGGCCCTATCATCCGGCGTATGTGCCTTTTGCCTGGCGCGGCTGGTGGGACTTCGGTTCCGGGGGACTCGGCGACATGGGCATTCACAACCTGGCTCCGGCGTTTTCGGCCCTCAAGCTCGGTGCGCCGACCAGCGTCCATGCCAGTTCCACGCCTGTTTTTGACGAGACCCTGCCGCTCGCATCAACGGTTCACTACGAGTTTCCTGCGCGAGGCGCATTACCCCCTGTCACACTTCACTGGTATGACGGCGGGATGATGCCGCCGCGGCCCAAGGAATTGGAGGACAAACTGTCGCTGTCCAGAGAAGACGGTTTGATCCTGGTGGGTGACAGGGGGACCATGCTGGTTTCGGGTTGGGGAGGTCATAGTCCGCGACTCATTCCTTCGGCCAAGATGCGGGCCTATCCACGTCCTCCCAAGACACTGCCCCGCTCCATTGGGCATCACGAGGAATGGATCAAGGCCTGCAAGGACGGGTCGCCCACGGAATCGAGTTTTGATTTTGCCGGACCCGTGACCGAAGCCGTGCTGCTGGGTACGGTCTGCGTTCGCCTGGGCGGCACAGAGTTGTCCTGGGACAGCGAGGCCCTGAAGGTCACCAATCTGCCTGAAGCCAATCAGTACCTGGACTATGACCATCGTCCGGGATGGACTCTGTGACGTCGCCTGCCCCTAGGGTTTCGGCGTACCGACCCAAGACAGGGCTGACCTAGAGTGGCCGATGACAAGGGAGCTAAGGGCTGGCAAGGGTGTTTTGAACCGTAGAATATCGAACAGCAGAATGTCGAAGGATAGTGAGTTTGATCGCGTGGAACGGCTCATCGACTCGCCATCGAAGCTCGACCCTCTGATTCATGAGAACGACGAATTGATGTCAATCGTAGTGGTCAGCGTTAAGACGGCAAAGGAGAATCGGAAGCCTGAATTTCATGAGATTGCTTATGAGGCGCATTAACTTCCCCATTGGACATTTCTTGTTCGATATTCTGCGGTTCATTTTTGCTCGGAATGATCGGCCAACGGTTACGTTGGTTGAACGGCCATGAATACATGTTCAAACACGGGACAAGACTGGTATCGAGCTAGTTTGAAAGGGAAACCGTTTCTGCGGAACCTAAGTGGGTGCTACCACAGGTTTCTGCTCCAGAAGGGAGCCACTCCTATGAAAGCCGTCTATCGCACAATAGTACTTCTGGTCGTTCTCTTGCTAGGGAGGAGCCACCCGGCCGGGGCGGAAGACTGGCCCTGTTTTCGCGGGCCTACGCGTCAGGGTATCAGTCAAGAGAAGGCTGTACCGCTGCGCTGG
>JADFHU010000714.1 GCA_022567055.1 Planctomycetota bacterium | reverse complement strand
TCGGCTCGTTTTCAGCCTCTCCCGAGTGTGCGTATTGGTGACCGCGACACAAGCGCATCCAGCCGCCTGCGCGGCCTCCACCCCGGCCGGCGAGTCTTCTATCACCACGCAAGAGCCCGGCACCAACTGAAGGCGTCCACAGGCAAGGCTGAATAGTTCAGGATTCGGTTTCGCATGCGTGACATCGTCGCCACATAGTCTAGCCATGTCCGCCCAGGGTATCCCGGCCGCCTCCAGGACGGCCTGCGATTTGTCCCGCGTGCTGCTTGTCGCTATGGCCAGCCTCCAGTCGTCGTCTGCCAGGGCGGAATGCATGAGTTCCCTGACACCGGGATAGGCCGGCAGTGTCTCCTCCGCCAGGAGGGAAAGAAAGGTCTCCTGACGTCTCAGGACCAGGCGGTCGACCTCCTCCGACTCAAGCGTACGCCCATGCGCGCCGGCGCCAGCGCTGACATAGGCCGCTGCGCCCCGCCCGATCCCCGCCTCAAAGTCTTCGACCCGCATGCCTGACATCCCCAGGACCTCGGCGAATGCCGCCATGGTCGCTCGGACATTGACGGATTCCGAGTCGGCAATGACACCATCCACGTCAAAGATCAATCCGTAGGTCTGACTCAACTGTTGCCCTCGAACAGAAAGATGAACATAAAAATCACCTCCAATTTGAAGAATGACCGGTCAAGAAGGGGACCAACATGCCCATGGCGTCACACGCTGAACGAACATCGCCTGCTTCGCCGTCTTTGCCAGGCGAAAGAATTGCTCGCTCTCGGGCCGACGACGGAGTTTTCCGACAAAGGGATCGGCAAGAAATAAATTGGACAATTTGGGATCCAAGTGTGCCCCATATTTGGTCGCGCCCGATTGAGCGAAACCACAGGCGTAGCTGTTCTACATCGCGGATTTCGCGATTGAGAAGCGATCAAAGATGGGGTGCAATTGGGCATTCAAAAGTCCAAGTTATTTCTTGCCGGTCCCAAAGCCTAGTAATAGTACTCGACCGGCTCCACCGAGGGCAGTGCCAACCAAACAGCCACTCCGCCACACAGCATCAAAATCAACGTCAGGAATGCCAAACGTAGCGCCAGAGGCCGATTTCTGCAGAAGGGAAGGTGGCACAGGCACACCGCCATGGGACAGAGGAGCAGCAAGATGGCACTTAGACGCGGTAAATACGAGATAAAGACACCAAGCAGCAGCAGACCCACGTAGATTAGCGTAAATGGGGCCAGTCCACCAACATGGAGCGCAATCGCCTTTCCGTAATAGTGGAAAATGCCATAGACAGCCAGGGCCGAGCCGAGTGCGGCGCCGGACTGCGCGAGCTTTACGCTCCCGGAAGCGCCCAGGGAAATCACTAGGGCGCCCACAGAAAAGAGCAGCACCCCCAAGAAAACCCAAGGATCGGAAGATTTCCGGAGCGTGCGCGAGACACATGCGAGCGCGTACCAAAATCCCAACGTCACAACCGTTAGGCTCAACAGCCAGCCCACTGTTTCCAGCACGGTCCACTCGACTTTGACGGCGGCGGGCAAGACAAAGTAGAGGGCCGCCCCAGTCAGGAGGGTCTTCAATGGCCATGCCGCGACGGCCGGGATTTTTTTCAAGGACAGGCCCCATGCCAAAACCGCCGCGACCGCAACCCAATAGAAGAGCCGGGCCCGAGATTCGTTGGGAGGAAACGGGGGAAACCCCTCTAGGCCCAGGTAGACGACCCAATAGGATGAGGCAATCGCGCAGGCATTCGGCCAAGCCGAGTTCCAACAGAAACTCGGCGACCCCCTGCCTGTAAACCACCGTCCGCAGCCCCAGATGAGGCCGGCCGCCAGCGCAGGCAAGACCACACTGACGAGAATGAGTCTAAAAAGGTCTGACGTAGCCATGCTGTGCCGAACCCGGACAAAGTGGAACCAGAAGGGTGGCTAACCGTTCGGATGCCAGACCGGGAAACGTCCGTCTACCGTTACGTGCGTCAAAACAGGGACTCTTGACGTCCGGTTTTTGAGTCTCTATCTCCCCTTCGCTTCGAGTGCCATCGTGATCTCGACCTCGTCGCCAAGACCTCCCGGCATGTAATCAATCCCATAGTCGGAGCGTTTGATCGTAAACGTGGAAATGGCCCCGGTCGTGGTCCCTCTGGGACCCGTCACGGTCCCGACATGCTCCACAGACACGGTGATGGACTTCGTGACGCCCTTGAGCATGAAGTTGCCGGTGAGGGCGTAGGTTTTGTCGCCGGTCTTCTTGGCGGAGGTGCTCTTGAAGGTCATCACGGGAAACTGCTTCACATCGAAGAAGTCCGGACTGCGAAGGTGCTTGTCACGGCCATCATTCCCCGTGTCAATGCTGGCGGTCTTTATCGTGATTTGAAGACTGCTCGACGCGGGCTCGGCTTCGTCAAACTTGAGCGTGCCGGCCATCTCGTTGAAGCGTCCGAAGGCGTAACCCACGTTTTTGTGTTTGACCTTAAAAACCACCCAGGAATGAGTCGGATCAATCTTAAACCCTTTCGCCGCGGCCGAGACCGACTGCACTGCATTCGGCACTGAAGTCAACAGGATCGCTGCCAAAATAAACTGCGTCACCAGGGTGGGTCCGTGGAGACCTTTGAAATCTTCTATTTTCATCTTATGACTCCTTTTCTGGGCGTAACGCCCTCTTCGGTGACTCGAATGAGTCTATAGTCTGCGCTTCTATCTCTTTTTCGTGTCACATGTTACCCTTCGTTGGGCAAACAGCGAAGCCTAATCTGCCTGGGACCAGACACATGCCCCCATACGTTAAATAGACGAGCAGTGTTCCAGACGGAGTTTTCAGAAAGAGCCTAGTCCGGCTAGCTCTTCCGGGCTCAAGGCCCGATTGTACATGCGCAGGTCGTCGATCAGACCCCGCCAGAATCGGCCCGAATCGAGGGTCGGTCCGGCGCCAAAGCGCTGAAGTCCGGTGACCCGCTCCAACTGGCCTGCCGAGCGCAGCGCGACCTCGGCGGAGGTGTCGCGCGTCCGCTGCGCATGCGGCGGAGTCGACGTGTCGAGCAGTTGGCTATCGGCATTCGCATCCGCGAGTCGTCAACACGGCTGCGCCTGGTCGCGCGTTCTCAGCCCGATCGTGTCCTGGCCGGTTACGATCTGTTTGCCCGGAATCCGGCGTCGCCTCGCTCGACCTTCGTTGGCAGAACCAATTGGGAAGGTATCGTCGAGG
>JADFHU010000083.1 GCA_022567055.1 Planctomycetota bacterium | reverse complement strand
GTGAGCGGGTCGATGGACAGCCACGGCGACTTGATTGATTGCGTGGCGGCGGCCCGTAATGAAGGCGCGCGAAGCTCGAGAAAGAGATTGAGGGGCATCAAAAAGTCTTTTCTTCTCAAGCAGGCCTTACCCTTCTTGTTCTCGTCGCGCCCGGAGACGAATGAAAAGCATCAGTACCCAGGCGACGAAGTGGGCCGAAAAGAATCGCGCAGAGACAACCAAGAATTCATTCAATTCCATTACGATATCAGCAACGAGTTCTATGCCCTGTTCCTGGGCAAAGAAATGCAGTACTCCTGCGGATACTTTAGGACGCCGGACACGTCGCTCGACCAAGCCCAGCATGACAAATTAGAAATGATCTGTCGAAAACTCCGGCTGCAGCCGCGCGACCGGTTTCTGGACATCGGATGCGGCTGGGGCGGACTGATCTGCCACGCGGCACAACACTACGGCGTCCAGGCCCACGGTGTCACACTGTCCCAGACCCAGTTTGATTACGCCACGGAAAAGGTGAAGAGGCTCGGCCTTGAGAGCCAGATACGCGTGGAACTACGGGATTACTCGGGCCTCGAAGGGGAGTATGACAAGATCGCCAGCATCGGCATGTTCGAACATGTCGGGATCGCCAACATGACGCGATACTTCCAGAAGATCAAGTCCCTCTTACGGGACAGAGGGATCCTCCTCAATCACGGCATCTGCCGCCAGGCGAAAAGGACTCGCCGCGCCGCCCGCAAGATCAGACCCGAGCGTCGTCTTCTCTTGAAGTACATCTTCCCGGGCAGCGAATTGGACCAGGTGGGTCACACCATCGATCTGCTGCAGATATGTCGCTTTGAAGTGCATGATGTCGAAGCCTGGCGTGAACACTATGCCCTCACGGCTCGGCACTGGTACCGAGGTCTCATAGCGCACAAGGAGGAGGCCATAGAGTTGGTGGGAAAAGAGACGTTCCGCATGTGGGCGCTCTATCTCGCCAGCGGGTCCATCGGCTTTGCAGATGGATCGACGCATATCTGTCAAGTCGTCGCCAGCAGACGATCCAGCAAGGGCGCCTCCGGTCTGCCACTCACGAGAGCAGACCTATACAGAACGTCCAAGCCTTTTCAGGAAAGGAGCAAAGCATGAATCTCATAGCGTTTATTAGACGAACGATGGCATTGGTTGTCTTTCTTTTAGGAAGCCCTCTGCTTCCGGCTGGTCCCCAATCGACTGACTCAGCGGCAGTGGGCCCCGCATCGGACAACATCGCGCCTGCCGGTTTCATTTCACTCTTCAATGGGCGGGACTTCACCGGCTGGAAGGTCCCCGCCGGCGACGGCGGGCATTGGAAGGTCGTCGACGGCGTCATTGATTACGATGCCGAGAGCGAAGCCCAAGGAGACAAAAGCCTGCACCACACGCAGGCGTACCAGGACTTCGTGCTCCGCATCGACTGGCGGATCAAAGAGACCCCCTACGTCAATCCCCGCATTCCCTATATCCTGCCCGATGGGACCCATGCCCGAGACATCACGGGCAAGCCGATGACTCTGGCCCTGCCCGATTCGGATAGCGGGGTATATCTGAGGGGGGCCGGCAAGAATCAAGTGAACATCTGGTGCTGGCCGATCGGCTCGGGCGAGTTTTACGGCTATCGCATGGACAAATCCATGCCCCCGGAGGTCCGCGCCGGCGTGACGCCCCGGCATCAGGCCGACAAACCCGTCGGTCAGTGGAACCGCTTCGAGATCACCATGGTGGGTGACCGTGTCACGGTCGTTCTGAACGACATCAAGGTCATCGACCGGGCCCAACTCCCCGGCATCGCCCCCAGCGGCCCCATCGCCCTGCAACACCACGGCGGCAAGCGCAACGGCAAGTGGAACAGCCCGCCGAGTCTCGTACAGTTCAAGAATATCTTCATCAAGGAGCTATAGGCTCTACATTCCACGATCTGTAGGATATAATGCAGTTTCGTGGTGATGGGCCCAGGTCGGCCGATCATGTCTTGCGCAACCGATGTCTGATCCCTATCAATGGGAGGCTCGTGCATGGTCATACACCAAGGTAACCGCAGATCATTCCTGAAATCGGCTGGCGTCCTGCTGGCCTTGCCCGCGTTGGAATCCTTGCCCAGGGTGGCGTCGGCCAGCGCGCCGTCGAAATCGCCCAGACGAATGGTTTGCATAGGCAACGAATTTGGCATGTACGGTGGTTCTTTTTGGCCCAAGACATTCGGCGCCGACTACGAGATGACGCCCTTGCTAAAGCCGTTGGAAAAGCATCGCCAGAGTTTCACCCTGTTTTCGCACCTGGATCACGATGTCAGAGGAGGGCACTTCGCGATTCACTGTTACTTGACCGGTGTCAAGCGGTCCGAGGCGAAGGGGATGCCCGATGGCGGGATCAGCCTCGATCAGCAGGCCGCGGAGTTTGTGGGCTCGGCGACGCGTTTTCCCTCCTTGGCGGTGGGGTCGGATAATGGGCTACATGGGGGGTGCCGGATGAGTTGGACCCGGACGGGCACGCGGGTGCCGCCGATCGCGGGGCCACGTGAGCTTTTCAACGCTCTGTTTGTCCCGGAGAGCGCGGCATCGAGGCGTCGGGCCAAGGACCGTATCGCCTTGCAGGGATCGATCCTCGACGCGGTGCAGGGTGACGCCCAGGCGCTGAACCGGAAACTGAACAGGCGCGATAATGAAAAACTGGATGAGTACTTCTCGGCGCTACGCGATGTTGAGTTGAAGCTCGAGATGGATCAACAGTGGCAGGACGTTCCCAAACCGCATGTCGAGATGGAGGCGCCGCAAAACCAGGGACTGACCCGCGACCTCCCGGCCATCTACGACCTGATCGCGCTGGCACTCCAAACGGATTCGACGCGGATCGCGACCCTGGAAATCGGCAAGGGATTCGCCGCTTCGGACCTGGGCATCAAGAGCGGGTATCACTCGCTGTCACACCACGGCCAGGCCCCGGAGAAGATCGAGAAGCTGGTACAGATCGAGTTGTATCAGATGGAGCAATACGCCCGCTTCTTGACCAAGCTCAGCTCGATCCGGGAGGCTGAATCCGATGAGACCCTGCTCGATCGTACCATGGTGATGCTGGGTAGCGGCATGGGCAACGGCAATGCGCACACAAACCACGACCTGCCGATCATCCTGGCGGGCGGTGGTTTCAAGCACGGCGACCACAAAAGCTATCCTGCCGAGAGCAGAAAACGCGTACCGCTCTGCAATCTCTACGCTTCCATGCTCCAACGCTTCGGTGTGGAGACCGACCGCTTCGGTACCGGCACCGGTACCCTGACCGGCTTGGAGTGGACATGACGTGTCGGTTGCGACCCTTAGCGCTGGCATGCGAGCCCTGGGTTGGGGTTATCCTCTGTTTCGCGGCGGCGTCGATGTGCGGTTCTCCCAGCCGAGCCGCAAACGCATCGGCAAGCGAGGTTGCTTCGCCACCCAAGGAAACAGTCGCCGCCACCGCTCGGCTCTTCTTGGACACCTACTGCGTGCGCTGTCACGGCGAGAGAAAACAGAAGGCCAAGCGTCGCTTCGATACACTCTCCGCTTCGATCAGCAACGAGGACGACCTACTACAATACCAGGACATCCTCGACCAGCTCAACCTAGGCGAGATGCCACCCGAGGACGCGAAGCAACCGGCCGTGGCAGAGCGGCGACGGGTCATCGCCTTCCTGACCGACCGCATCGCCCGCTTCCACCGCTCGCGTGAAGAAACGGGCGAGCGGGCCGTGCTGCGGCGATTGAACTCTCGCGAATACCGCAACACGATTCGTGACCTGCTGCACCTCAACACCACCATTTTCGACCCCACCACCGGGTTTCCACGAGATCAGATCAGCGAGAACTTAGACACCGTCGGAGACACGCTGATCACGTCCGGGTTCCTCATGCAGTGCTATCTGGATGCGGCGGATCGGGTCGTTCGCAAAGCCATGGGCCCCCTCAAAAAGCCGCCCATTCAAACGTGGCGTTTCTCCGACGGCTTTCATCAGCAGCCCGAGATCGACCAGGTGCATCGCAAGTCCAACAAGTACGCGTGGATGACGCTCTACGAGGTGATCGGCGCAGACAAGCACGAAGGGGCCTATGGACCCATCCACGCCTTTGCCGAGGGCGTGCCCTATGATGGCTATTATGAGATCCGCTTCCAGGCCGAAGCGTTGAATAGAATTAACCCCTACGACCCCAAACTGTTGGGCAACGATCCCAACGAGCCCTTTCGCCTGGGGATCCGGCCCGGCGATCATCGGGTCGGTCGCCTGCACACGCCCCAACCGATCGAGCCCTTGCTGACGGAGATCGAGCTGGCAGACGGGATCGGACAGTACAGGGTGCGTGTCTGGTTGGACGCAGGGTACACGCCCCGCTTTACCTTTCGCAACGGGCCCATCGACGTGCGGAACGTGTATGGGCGGCTGGTGAAGAAATATCCGAATTTGTTCCCAGAGCCCCGTCGTCCGGGCATTGTCGAGAACCGATGGCTGGCGCTGGCCGAGGGCAAGATGCCGCAGATCCGGATCGATGACATCGAGATCGAAGGGCCGTTGTACGAAGCGTGGCCGACGGCAGGTCAGCGGGCCATCCTGGGCGCGAGTTGGGAGCAGGTGCAGGCGACGGGCACAATAACCCCAGAACAGATGCGGGCCAGCCTGGGGGCATTCGCCGCGCAGGCCTATCGTCGACCGGTCCGGCCGGACGAAGTGGATCGCCTGATGGAGGTGATCCGGGTTCGTCGAGAGATGGGGCATGCGCCGCTGGATGCCTACGCCGATGGTGTGAAGGCCGTGCTCTGCTCACCGCATTTCCTCTACCTCAGTCAGCCGGAGGAGTCGCCGTCGTCCTACGTCCTGGCCTCGCGTCTCTCTTATTTCCTGTGGTCGTCGATGCCGGATCGGGAACTATTGGATCTCGCTCGAAGCAACGCCCTGCTCGAACCGGGTGTGTTGGGCAGGCAAGTCGAGCGGATGCTGAACGACCCACGCTCCGATGCGTTTATCGAAGGCTTTTTGGGGAGTTGGTTGACGCTGCGCGACCTGGGGGCCACCAAGCCGGATCGGGGCGCGTTTCGAGCCTTCTACCTGGGCGATCTCGGTCGCGCCATGCGCGAGGAAACCCGCCTGTTTACGCGACACCTGATCGATTCGAACCTGGACATCATCACCTTTCTCGATGCCGATTTCACCTATGTCAACCGGCCCCTGGCGCGGCTGTATGGATTGAAGCTGCCGGAGGGAAGCGGGTTTGAGCGGGTGCGTCTCACCGATAGGCGGCGCGGGGGCTTGCTGGGCCAGGCGAGCGTGTTGACCGTGACGGCGAATGGGGTGGATACGTCTCCGGTCCTGCGGGGTGTCTGGCTGCTGGAAAACATCCTGGGAACGCCACCGGCACCACCCCCACCCGATGTCGAGCCTCTCGACCCCGACATCCGCGGCGCTCAAACGATCCGTGACCAGTTGAAGAAGCACCGCGATACGCCCACCTGCTACGACTGCCACAAGAAGATCGATCCCCTGGGCTTTGCCCTGGAGAATTTCGATCCGATTGGCGGCTGGCGTGACACCTATGGCCGTGACAGACCTGTCGATGCAACGGGCGAACTGCCGGGGGACAAACGCTTTGATGACATCGTTGGCCTAAAGGCTATTCTGGTTGAGCAGCGGGACCAGTTCGCCTTTTCGCTGACGGAAAAGCTCATGGCCTACGCCACGGGCCGACCGACCGGGCCGGGTGATCGACCGCACCTGGACCGGATTCTTGACGATCTGGACGCAAGGGGCAATGGCTTTAGGGATCTGCTGCGTCTCGTTGTCTTGAGTGAACCCTTTCGGACGAATTGAGTGAGAGGCAGGCAGCGACCGAGCGGTGAATTGGGGCCTGGTTCGGTGAAAGGTCACGCTGTCCATCGTTGTCGTCGTCGTAATCGTAATCGAACCGGTGGATTGGCATGCAGGGTTTTCGATTACGACAACGATTACGACGACGAGCACGAGCCGGGACGGGGACCTGACACGCCACGCCTCTTGAATCAGTCCGATAGCCAATGGTCGAGGTTCTCCCGCACATAAGCGTCGTCGGTCAAATGGGGATAGTCACCGATGATCCGATCGATGGCCTGCGCCTGTCCTGGTGACAGGGTCTCTTCGGGATCTAGGCTGTAGTTTGCGGAGATCAGGCCCTGACGCTGGAGCACATGAGAGATACCGGGAATGCATCCCTTGAAGTGGTGATCCGCATCAAAGAGGGCCTGGTTTGCCAGCGTCAGTTGCCCGGCCAAGGTCAGCAAATCGACCGGTATGGGTAGCTGCTGTGCATGGATCTCTTGAATACGCTGCAGGATCGCTACGGCGCACTGGGTCCAACAGGCCCATTGACCCAATAGCCCCCCCACCATGCGCAAGGACACGGTCCGACCCGACACCTCGAAGCGATAGGTCGTCAGCAGGTCCTGGATGATAGTGTCATCATTGCCGGTATACAGGGCTATCTCCTGCTCTCTGCCGGACTCGGCTACCGCCTGCAGCACGTCCAAGGTTTTGTAGCGATCGAAGGGGGCTATTTTAATTGCCAGCAATTCGGGAATCTGCACCAAGGCCTGCCAGAACGCCCGGTCGAGAATCATGCCACTGATGGCCGGCTGCAGGTAGAAGCCCATCAGGGGCATGACCTCGGCCACCTGGCGGGCATGATCAATAAGTTCCCGCTGGGACCGATTGGCCAAAGCAGTCAAGGAGAGCAAACCGAGGTGGTAGCCCAAGTCCCGGGCCACCTCTGCTTCCCGCACGGCCTGTGCAGTAGGCCCGACAATACCGGCAATCAGAATCGGCGTCTGCCGTCCGACCTTTTGTGTCTGCGTCAGGGCGGTCTGTGCAGCCAGCTCCAGCACCGGCTTGTACAGGCCCACCTGGGGATCGTGGATGGCAAACTGGGTTGTGTGCACACCCACCGCCAGCCCTCCGGCCCCGGTATCCAGGTAGTAACGCGTCAGGGCTCGCTGGTGCCGCGTATCGATCTGCAGATCCGCTGTCAAGGCGAGCGGGTGCGCGGGAATCACGCAGCCGTCCATGAGTCTCAGTCGAATATCGTCTCTCATTAAAATTGACCGTCTCGGATCTCATACTTGGTGGGTTTGTTGAGGACAGGCTTGCCCGACGCGACCCAGGGGACAATTGCAGCGATCATCTCGTCCAAGGATGTCGCTGGGTGGCCGAGTTGATCGAAACATTCGGAGGCATCAGACAGCAGGCAGGCCGTGCCTTCCTCGCCGGTGAACTGGGGAGCCTTACCCAGCAGTTCACCAATCTGGCCGGCTAGATCCCTGATTTTCACAATCTCCGGACCTGTCACATTGAGGATGCGGGCGGGCGACTGTGCCAGGGTGATGGCGCGGGCGATATAGTCATTGGCATCCCGCTGCCATATTAAGTTCACAGCGGCCATGCTCAGATCGATTGGCACCTCCTGCATGATCTTGAAAGACAGATCGACGATAATGCCGTAGCGCGCTTCGTTGGCATAGTTCAAGCGTACAATGGTCATGGGGGTCTGGTTCTCTTGCGAGAAGTATTGACACACCCGTTCCCTCCCCAGGCAAGACTGGGCGTATTCTCCACGCGGATCGGGAGAATCGGATTCCTGCGCCCCCCCTTGGGCCGGATTCACGAAGGGATAGACGTTACCGGTGGACAGCACAACCAGACGTGCCTCCCGATAGAGCTCGGCCATGCGCCCGGGAAGATAACTGTTCAGGGCCCAGGTCATAGGCTGGTTCCCGGAGGCCCCAAACTTCATGCCCGCCAGGTAGTACACATTCGCAACCTGGGGCAGACATCGATGTTGGGATGCATCTAGAAGTTCAGCGGCAATCGTTGTCACGCCGGCCTGGTCCAGGCGATCCTTGACCGCTTGATTGCTAAAACGGGAAACTGCGAAGACGGTCTTATCCGGTGCCGCCTGGTGGAGCATCATAGCCAAGGTCGGCCCCATCTTGCCGCCGGCCCCCAGCACCACGATGTCCCCGGTCAGTCGGCTGATCGTGTCTCGTGTCTCTGAGCTGGGCTGGCTCAGGACAGCCTCCAGCTCCCTTTCATTGAGCGACGTCAAGTTCATGATGATGTCACCTTCCAAGGTATCATTTCTAACCAAAGTGCAGACGGACCAGCAGGAAGACCCGCAGCGCAATGACCTTCATGATACGTTCCAGCAGGCGGTAGATGTGCCGTGCCTTGAAGAGGAAGAGAATGATCCCCAGGTTAGGGATCGGCAAGAAATAAGTTGGACAATTTGGGGTCCAAGTGTGCCCCATATTTGGTCGCGCCCGATTGAGCGAAACCACAGGCGTAGCTGTTCTACGTCGCGGATTGCTTGGGATGCTATTTATGCTGCTCTCGCAGCTAGGTTTGACCCAAGGAAGCCGCTGTTTTCGCGATTGAGAAGCGATCAAAGATGGGGTGCAATCGGGCATTCAAAAGTCCAAGTTATTTCTTGCCGTTCCTTTAAGTCCAACGATCGCCCAATCGGGGGCTCGTCCCGCGATCAGCGCAACGGCGGCCGTAGCGAAAGCCAGGTTGTTACCGAACTGGAAAATCGCACAGACCAAGAACAGGGTAAGGCCAATCACGATGGCCGCGGGCCGGCTCAGATGCCGAGCCACCAGCGTGCAGGGACTCGCCCCCCCTACCACGCCAATGCGTGCGGCCATGATCATGAAGGTTCCCATCAGTACGCCGGTCAGCTCCAGCAACCACAGCAACTCACACCCATGCGTGGCCCCCACGTTGGCGCTCACCAACAAACTACCCGGCCCGAAAACCATGCAGGCGGTGATCAAGGCGGGACCGACGGAGTACCACCAACGGCGAGGTGTAGGAGACGCTTGACGATCTACGAATGCTGTCATGTCAGTCTCTGGCAATGAGTGCTCAACCGTGAAAAGACCCTATCCGATGTAGGCTAAAAACGCAAAGGGATCATGTCGTCGAAGCGCTGTAGATCGTTTTCCTGGGCATACAAGAGCCAGGCGGCATTGTCCAGGGCGACCAGGGCATTGAGGGCGAAGGTCTTGCGCAGATCGCGATGACGGGTGATCCCTTATCCTTTCTCCGGACCGGAACTGGCCCAAAGGGCGGAAGCGTCCCCGGTAGGGGCGCAGCCCCGGTACATGCGGATAAAATGACGCTGCGCCTTGAACCCTAAAGATTCAGTGACTCTTGTTGCAGTGGTGTTTTGACAGGGGACATCCAGGATTACAGGTTGGCCGGCACAGCGATTGAGCATGTCACTCAAGAGGATCGCCCCAGCCGAGGGAGAGGCAATGCAGGGACCGATTTGAAGGGCATGAACGCCGCTGCGTGTCGTGATGAATCCCTCAAGCTGCCCTCGTCGATTCAGCACCCGTGTGCCGCAGGGTGATGTGGAAAACAGACGCGTCAACATCTTCTCCCGATTGGCACCGGCTGCCCGCGCATCGAAGGCAATCAATTCATCGTACATATCGGGCGTGGCTGAAACGACCTGGGCATTCTCGCCGGCCGGCGGAGCGGTCCCTTGATAGCGAGTCAATGAAAACTCCGTGACAAAACTCAGTCCCTCATAGACCAACCGTCCCGTCTCGGTTGCATCGAGACGAACCGTCTGAACGCCTCGCCCCTCCAGATACGCCAGAGCGTGCTTCATCAGCCCGGTCGCCACGCCCCGGCGACGGGCCCTCGGGTCCACCAAGACCATGCCAATCCAAGCAACCCCCCCGAACACACAGGTCACCGTGGTCCCCACGGGCTCACCGTTCGTTTCAGCAACGAAACACCCTTCGGGCTCCATCGCTAAGAATCGCTGCCAGTCGGCTTTCCCTTGATTCCAGCCGGCCTGTTCGCTCAATGCCAAGACCACGGGAGCGTCCGTCGGTGTCATGGTTCGGATTGCCAACATGAAGCAAAAGCTCACTCAAAAGCAGCTTCCTGAGTCGCTATTATCGGGCCGACAAATCGTATTCGTCACAGAGAGAATCGGCCGGAACGTCCTTCTCCGACTGCTCACCCAAAAGAACAGTCCCCGCAGCCTGTCGCGTCAGTTTTCCCATGGATGCGTCTTGAGCTGTCGCTTGAGTAAACGCCTTTAAATAGAGCCTAGTGCTCTGTCACGGCTTAAATTTCGGATCGATGCGCCGCCGCTAACGGTCATATGCATGGAAGAAAACGACGGTCTCGTGGGCTAGCCCAAGGATGTCCGACGCCGCAGATGCCTGTTGGCACAAAACAGGAACCATAACTTTAAAGGGTGACGCAGCACTAGAGACCTTAACAAGATAATCACCCGTAAGGGGTAATCATGGCCGTATTGGCCGAGTGTTCTCGTCGTTATTATTCGATATTTGGAAAGGGCAGACAGATGAGAGGGAAAACGAATCTTTTAAGATGGCCGGTGTTCGTGCTGTTTCTATTAGTGGCGCTGCGCACGGCCGCGCCAGGCGCGGTCATTTATGTGGATGATGATGTCGCCGGGGCTAACAGTGGCGCTTCTTGGGAGGATGCGTTTACAGACCTCCAGGATGCACTGGCGGTGGCCCGGGGCGGTGACGAAATCCGTGTGGCCCAGGGCAATTACACCCCTACCCAGGACCCCTTGGATCGTGAGGCCACGTTTCAATTGAAAGATGGCGTATCCATCATAGGCGGCTATGCGGGGCGGGCGGGAATGTATCCGGATTTTCGTCACATCAAGGCCTTTGCGACGATTCTGAGCGGTGACATCGACCACAATGACTTTGGCAGGGATCCCAATACCAAACTGGGTAACAGTCTCCAGGTGCTAATGTGTACCGGGCCAGGCAATGCAGCCGTTCTTGAAGGCTTTACCATCACAGGGGGATATGCGGCGGTGGAGGTCCCTTCTCACAATCCTAGTGATGGTGGGGGGGGAGGATTATATTGCCAACGTGGATGTTCTCCGCGATTAGTCGATTGTGTTTTCATAGACAATTATGCCCATGGGGGCGGCGCTGTATCATTGGCCAGTACTTATGACTCGACTGATGAGGATTTGGCTAATGAGCGTAGGTGGAGGCCGGTATTCATACGATGTACCTTTGCAGACAATAATGCGCGGAGTGGTGGGGCTGTGTTTAATGGACGCGGGTGGCACACGGAGTTCACAAACTGTTTATTTGAAAACAATGACGTGGAAGGTAGTGGCGGAGCAATTAGTTGTGCCCTAAGGTCGAATCTTACCTTGAATCACTGTGTTTTCCGACGGAATGCCGCCGGCGGAAGAGGGGGGGCGATTCGAGCATACCATCGAACTGAGTTGCAACTGATTAACTGCCTTTTTGTGGCCAATGCGGCGGGTGATACCGGCGGAGCGATATCCTGTCCCGATTCTATCAACGGCAGCGGGGATAGTATTCTGAATGTGTTGAACTGTACTTTTTATGGCAATACATCGCCTACTTTTTATAAGCCACCGACAAATTCACTAAGACAGCCGGATGGTTCATGGGTACGTTGGAGCGGGTCAGTGATTACGAATTGTATATTCTATAATTCGATAGCAAATGAAGTGTCTGAAATACCGGTCTCTTTTGAGTTTGGTATTAGTGAACCACTGATCATCAAAAGCATTCGTAAAAATGATCCTGGCCAGGGAGGCGCTATCCCGCGGGCGCCCGATCCACTCTTCGTGGATCCTTACGGAGCCGACGGTATTTTAGGCACCGAAGACGACGACTTCCAGCTTTCCGGCCCAGCCCGATGCGACCAGCACCTCCAGGGCGGCTCGCAGCGTAGCCGACTGAAGCACGTTCGAAGCCACGCGGCCCAACGACTCGTGGCCCGTGACATCGTCCCACATCTCCGGCAAAACCGGAGCGTCGAGGAACAACGCGTACGCCCGAGCGGTAGTGGCGAACCCGTTGGGGATCCGTACGCCCTCGCCGTCGAGATTCCGGTACATCTCCCCGAGAGAGGCTGCCTTTCCTCCCACCGTGGGGCCGTCCTCGGCCGTGATCTCTCTGAACCAGCGGATCAACACGCCAGGCTCGGCCTCAGCCGGCGGGTCG
>JADFHU010000082.1 GCA_022567055.1 Planctomycetota bacterium | reverse complement strand
GAGCGCAGATGTCGTGGGAGGGGACAGCCGTGTCAGCACTTGAAAGTAAAGCGGCACCGCGGTGACGGTGACAGCGATGAACACCAAACCCCTCCTTATCCGTCCGCAATACACCTGACCCAGCCCCGGTGACACCAAAGACAGTAACCCGGCCAGTAGGGGATGACGTTTTGTGGTTCGTAAGCTACTCTCTTCACTCATGGTAGAATTCCTTTACAATCTGGGCAGGAAGTCAAACGTTTTACCCCACGGCCGCGGCAAACAGCATGACAAATCGAATCACGAAGACCAGTAGGGCTCCGATGGCCAGGCCCGCTTGCGCCAGGGGCGTGACAACCCATTGGTCCCATTTGGAAAAGTCCTCTCGATGCGAATCGTGGTAAATGCCTGTCATCACGCACTCGGCGAAGTCTTCGGGGATCTCCACGGCCTGCTTCTTCCTTAGCCATTGCTGATACACTTTTTGCTTATTCATTGTCGTCCTTCATGAAGGTCGCCAGCGATGTCTGGAGTTTCTGCCGGGCTCGATTGACCCGTGACTTGATGGTGCCCACCCGTGTGCCCTCGATCTGCGCGATTTCTTCGTAAGGCAACTGCTCGATCTGGGACAATACAAAGGCACGCCTCTGCCGGTCGGGCAGCGATCGCAGTGCCACATCGAGCTTGACAAACATCTCGCGGAGCACCAGGTCGTCGGACACCTCACCCGGGCTTTGCTGCTCGGGCAATGCCGAGATGGCCCGAGGGCGTTTTTTCTTGTTGGCATTGATCGTTTTGTTCTTGGCAATCGTAAAGAGCCAGGTCGAGAGACGACTGCATGCCGGATCGAAACGCGACAGCTTGGCAAAGGCGGTGAGAAACACCTCCTGTGCCAGCTCTAAGGCATCTTCCCGATCCAATAGCAAGTGCCGCACGAAGCTCAAGACCGGTCCTTGGTACCGCTCCACGATCTGTCGAAAGGCCTCGGAATCGCCCCGGAGCACACGACTGACGGTCTCACGCTCGTCTTGCATGGTCTCCTATAGCAACAATTCGTTGTTTCCAGTCCGTTATACCGCTGAGTCTTGACTGGGTTCCAAGAATTTGCCGCTTTGTTAGAGAACTTTTGCCGGGCCGCCCAGCCGGGAAAGATGCGTTTGTATTTGCTGGGAAAAGGGTTTATTATCAAAGAGTATAAAGGCTCTCGGGCCGACGACGGAGTTTTCAGAAAGAGCCTCAGATTATTTGGAGTTAGCCAAAGCGGATTTACGTAACAGCAAGGCATCGAGGAGTTCTACCATGAAGACCCAAACAATGAATCGACGGCGGTTTTTGGCGTATTCTACCGCTGCAACCGCTTTTACGATTGTCCCACGTCACGTCCTCGGGGGTCCAGGGCATATCCCTCCGAGTGAGACCATTCAAGTGGCCGGCATCGGTATTGGGGGCGTGGGACACGGTCAGATCCAGAGCGTGGCTAGACAGCCCGGGACGCGAATTGCATACTTATGTGATGTGGATGATGTGTATGCCAAGCGCACCCACGACAAATTCCCCGAGGCAAAGGTGTACCGTGATTACCGCGACCTATTGCGCAGCGAAGCCGACAAGATCGACGCAGTGTATTGCGGCACACCGGACCATACCCATGCGGTCATCTGTTCCGCGGCCCTGGAAAAGGCCAAGCATCTCTGCTGTGTCAAACCGCTGACGCGGACCATGGATGAGTTGCATGTTGTGACCGAAGCCGCACGCCGAGCCGGCGTGGCCACTCAAATGACCGCCTCAGCCAACACGCATACCAAGGCCTGTCGCCTCATTGAGATGATCCAGGACGGCGCTATTGGTGATGTCCACGAGGTTCATATCTGGTCCAATCGTCCCCTCTGGCCCCATGGCATGTTGCGGCCCCCCGGCGCAGATCCTATCCCGGAGACCTTTGACTGGGACCTGTGGCTGGGACCGGCTGCCTTGCGGCCGTTCAAAGACGAATGGCCCGATGGTCATCTGGCCCTCAAACAGGTACTGAGCGGCCGACCGCGCAAAGCCGTCTACCACCCATGGAACTTTCGCGGTTGGTGGGCATTCGGCACCGGGGCATTGGGTGATATGGGCTGTCACCACTTTAACACCACCTTCAAGGCCCTGAAACTGACCTACCCCACGCGTATCAGCGCCAGTGCCACCCGCGTGCTGGATGAAACCGCTCCCCTGGGATCCATCGTGACCTATGACTTTCCGGCCCGCGCGGGCATGCCGCCCTGCCGGGTGGTCTGGTATGACGGCGGACTCAAACCGCTTCGACCCAAGGAACTGGAGGATTCCCGCGATCTGCACGGTTCGGGCAATCTTTACATCGGTGACAAGGGCAAGATCCTCGGTGGCACCAATGACGGCCGGATTATTCCTGAAGCCAAGATGAAGGCTTACAAGAAGCCCCCCGAACGCATCACACCCCGCTCCGGGACCTGGGGCGAATGGGTCGAGGCCATACGCGGCGGCGAAGCGGCAGGCTGCAACTTCGACTGGGCCGAGTACATCACGGCCGCAGTGCTGCTGGGCAATATTGCCATTCGAACCGGCAAGACCCTGGACTGGGACATCGAGACCAGGCGCTTCACCAACTACGAGCCTGCCAATCAGTACTTGAAAGAGCCCTACCGTTCGGGTTGGAGTTTGCCGGCTGGTTGAAAATGCCGGCGACGACAGGCGTAAGCTTTGCAGCCTGTACTTAGGCATCATGGACCGGATGGGCTTGAAGCTCGATCATTTCGGTGACGCCGATTCACGCCTCGTGAACCTTTGAGGGATGATGCGTTTCAAGAACCTGATCCGCGCGCACCTTTCCGGCATCTTCCTCTTCGGCCTTATCGCAGCGGGAGTCTCCTCTCAGTTCCCCAACATCTTGCTGGCCCTGACCTTTCTATTCGCCGTGTTCATGAGTTGCCTCAGCTATCGGGGACTCTTGGAAGAGCTCACGGCGTTTTTCACCACTGGGTAGCTTTCTTCGTCGAGCTGTTGGAGTGTCTTAGACTCTTCAGAGTTGGAAGCAGGTTCTCGAAACGACCTTTCGACGCTGTCATCCGGGTCGGTCGACACAGGTTGGTCACGCCAGACCCAGCGCATCATCTCGGGGAAAATGGCACCCCCCTGCTTCTGGCCGTGCAGGCCGATGCCCCAGACGTAGTTGACCTCGTAGCCCTAATCTTATCCAGCACGTGATGTACCTGCATGTCACCCGGTTCCGCCTTCATGGCCTGACCATCATTGAAGACCATTACCGCTGTCGGTACCTGGGGGTCATATTGGGCCGGGACATAGACCCAGTAGGTATGCTGGTAGCCGGGAAAGACATCGCTCTGGATCACCTTGGCCTCGGAGTACTTGCCTTTGGGCACGCCGTCCATGGATTGTGAGTCCGGGCCTAGTCGGTAGAAGCGGTCCATGTTGGGCTTGGGGGCTTGCTGACGTCGATTTGCCTGCTGTGCATTGAGATCAGTGGAAAGCATCGACACAAACGTGAGAATCACCAGCGCGTTTTTCATCTAGGTCACTCCAAATGCGAGAAAGAACACTCCATGTTGCGAATGGGTCCAAACACCTTGCCTTAGAATGGCCTCCACGACAAGGGTCAGTAATAAAGACAGTACTACGCAGGTGCCGATGGGGACATACACCTTCCAGTGTTCACCGCCGAACTCCAGATTACCCGGTATGCGGAACGGCCCCAGCTTGCCCAGGAAGAGAAACAGCGCGCCAAGGCCCACCAGGACGATGCCCACCACGATCAGCCATACACGCATTGTACATGGCGGACTCACAAAATGACAATTGGGATTTTCTTAGGATCTGAGCTGTGCCAATCCGGGAACTTGTAACTAGAGGTTACTCCTTATCTTATAACGATAAGCCTCCTCTGGCACGCCTCTTGCTGTTTCCTCGATAAATGAAACCCTTTGTAAGGAGACAACCATGAAAACCAGAATCGAACTCAAAACCGTCATCGGCGTCAGTATCCTCTGTCTGATGCTCAGCCCCTGCTTCGGGGCCGGCCTGCTCAAGCCGGTGAATGGTCCAGCAGACACCGTGTTCATGAAGTCACACCAGGTCAACGTGACTATCAACAACGGCTTCGCCCGCACGGAGGTGGACCAAATCTTCGGGAACAATGCCGATCGGGACCTGGAGGCGGTCTATTCCTTCCCTCTACCCAAGCGGGCGAGTCTGTCGGAGCTGAGTCTGTGGATCGACGGGCGTGAAGTGCTGGGAGAGGTCCTGGAAAAGCAGCAGGCCCGACAGATCTACGAGGAGCAGAAGCAGAAAGGACGCAGTACGGCGCTGGCCGAGAAGGACGACTACAAGACCTTTGATGTGAAGGTCTATCCGGTTCGCGCGGGAGGCGAGACACGCGTTCGTCTGGTCTACTATCAACCCCTGGAAATCGACGCCAATATTGGCAGGTATGTGTATCCTCTGGCCGAGGGTGGCGTGGACGAAGAGCGAATCGCCTTCTGGTCTGTGGACGATAAGGTGCATGAGTCGTTTCGCTTCGACCTGACACTCAAGTCTGCTTTTCCCGTCAAAGAAGTCCGCGTTCCCCATTACGACCATAAGGCGGTCATCGAACAGATCGACACCGAGGATTCCGGTTCGGCCGAGGGAAGCACCTATACGGTGACCATCGACTCACCCGAAGGCGATGCGCTGACGCGCGACATTGTCGTCTACTATCGTCTGGCCGACGATGTCCCGGCCCGTCTGGAACTGATCCCCTATCGAGAACCGGGAAGACCCGGGACCTTCATGGTGGTCGTGACGCCCGCCGCGGACCTGGGTAGGATCAGCGAGGGGACGGATTGGACCTTTGTGCTGGATGTGTCCGGCTCCATGAAGGGCGGTAAGATTGCGACCCTGTGCCAGGGGGTCAGCAAGGTCGTCAAGCAGATGAATCCGCAGGACCGATACCGCATCATTACCTTTAACCAAAGCGCCAGCGACTTTACGCGGGGCTACGTGCAGGCGACACCTGCCCATGTCCAGAGTACCCTGAGTCAAATCAAGCAGATTCGTGTCGGTGGCAGCACCAACCTCTTCGCCGGGATTGAAATGGCATACCAAGGGTTGGATGAGGATCGGTCATCGGGCATTGTGGTGGTCACCGACGGCGTGGCGAATGTGGGTCAGACGCAGCACGCTCAATTTCTCCAACTGCTCAAGCGCTTTGATGTCCGTCTGTTCACCTTCGTGATCGGCAATAGCGCCAACCAGCCGCTGATGGATCGCCTGGCCCATGACTCCGGTGGCTTCGCCATGAACATCAGTGACTCGGACGACATCATCGGCCGTATCCTGCAGGCCAAGAACAAGATTCTGTATGAGAATATGCATGATGTGCAACTGAGGTTCTCAGGTGAGCAGGTGACCGACGTCACGCCTCGCAAGCTTCCCAATCTGTACCGGGGCCAGCAGCACGTGGCTTTCGGACGCTACACGGGCGCAGATCGAGTGACGGTTGAACTCAGCGCCAGGATCTCGGGTCGCGAAGAAACCTGGCGGTGTGTGGTGGATTTGCCGGAGGTCGATACAGACAACCCGGAATTGGAACGCCTCTGGGCCCTATCCCGGATAGACGACATCATGGAGACGATCCGGGAATCCGGCGAAACCGAGAGGGAGAAACAACAGGTGATTGACCTGGGCACGAGCTACTCGCTGGTGACCGACTACACTTCCATGGTCGTGCTTGAGGAAGCCGAGATGGAAAACAGCGGTATTCAGCGCCGGAACGCCCAACGCGTGCAACGCGAACGGCAGGCACAACAGACGCGTCGCCAGCAGCCTGTACGTTCCTATCGGGTGGATGCACAACAGACGGAGCGGGACAACAAGTCCACCGGTGATCAGGGGATGTTCCATGGTAAGCGATCGCCTGGATTCGGCGGTGGCACGGGGCCGGTTGGACCGTTGTTCATCGCGCTGTTGGTGTGGGCGCGCAGGAAGACCCGGACCGGCCTTCGGCCGTGAAGGGTGTTCTTCCTCACGGAGGCACGGAGACACGGAGAAAAGCAAATATGGCAAATCAGCCTCCGTGCCTCTGTGCATCCATGCTTCCGTGCCTATGTGCATCCGTGCTTCCGTGCTCTGTTCATCCGTTCATCCGTGCCTCCGTTCATCCGTACTGCCGTGCCTCCGTGCCTCCGTGAGGAACCAAAACCTATAGAAACCCAATAATCACCATGGCAGTGTGTGGAGGGACTGTCACGGCCTTTTAGAGAGTCGATACATGAAACGCTGGGAAACCTGGATCTATGCCGCCTGCATACTCGTTGCCAACACCGGACTGGTAACAGGTGCCGTTGCCACCTGGGGATACTACTATCCGGATAGAGTCATCGCCGGCGAGTTCTATCGCCTTCTGACGCACCCCTTTGTTCATGTGAGTGCGTACCATCTGCTTCTGGATGGGTCTGCCTTTCTCATGTTATACGCCATGCTCAAGGAAAGCAGTTTAGCCCGCCGCACCCTATATCTGCTGGGCACTCACATCGGCTGTTTGATTGGCGTGACATTCGTATTGCCTCTTCACGATTCGATTGGCTACGCGGGTCTGTCCGGGATCGCCCACGGTCTCATGGCCATCTGGGCCCTGGAATGCCTGCAATCCAAAGAGCGAGACACGGTCGTTGTCGGATGGATTACCTTCGGCATCGTCTTGGGCAAAGCGCTATACGAGGCCTTCTCCTCACAGATGCTCTTTTCGTTCATGCACAATTCACTCATAGGCCAGCCCATCAGTGTCAGTCACCTCAGTGGTATTCTAGGTGGGGTTCTGTCCTTTGGTCTGTTGCAATGGCAACGGACTAAGGGACCGGCCAGAAATAAGTTGGACAATTTGGGGTCCAAGTGTGCCCCGTATTTGGCGGCGCCCGATTGAGCGATACCACAGGCGTAGCTGTTCTACGTCGCGGATGTTGCGATTGAGAAGCGGTCAAAGATGGGGTGCAATTGGGCATTCAAATGTCCAAGTTATTTCTTGCCG
The DNA here is from genome assembly GCA_022567055.1 of Planctomycetota bacterium. GTDB lineage: Bacteria > Planctomycetota > Phycisphaerae > Sedimentisphaerales > Anaerobacaceae > JAIPFM01. The sequence continues at coordinate 5,078 of JADFHU010000082.1, read as the reverse complement.
GTCCCTAAGGGACCGGTGGAAGGGGACTGCCGTGGCAGCCTCAGACACAACAGCATGGAACGGAGAAGCTGTTCTGACCTTGGCTGATGAGATTGACTGCAGCGTTTCGTCTATCCGCATTTGCGCCTGAACACCCGGACTATGCCCAGAATAATGGCAGGGACAATGAGTATGTCTAGGAGGTTGTCCATCCAGGAGGATGTGCCACCCAGAAACTCTGAGGTCAGGGGAGCCGCAATTCCATCTAAAACGGGAAACACAACCAAGATGGCAGCCAGAAAAACAATACTTCCAGGTGTCTGTTTCATGATCGCCCCTCTCCAATAAGTACGTCCATGTATTGTCAATCTGTCCAACGAAAGAGCCTGCTAGCTTGGTTCGTGTACGTTGGTCCCGTAATACGGGTCATTCTCCTCTGAACAATGGAGACCCATGCTTGCTCCCGATAAGTGTCCCAGGCATGCTGTAATCTGACAGGTAAAGTATACTACCGAAACGTTGGAATCAAAAAAGACTGACTCTTTTTCCGCCGGCCGCCCGTCCGCCGGCCAATGCAGCAGAGTAAAAGGAGTGGCACGAATGGATTCTCTTACTCTCGATGCAACCTGGTACCAGTGCTCATGCGGCAAAGAATGAACTATCTCCCGAAGAGAAAGCAACGGACGAAGACGTAGGGAGAAAAAGAGTCGGTGGGGAAATTTTGGATAGAAGGCCAAACTGGGGGCCAAACCTGGAAATAGTCGTCAACGTAGAACCTTACACGGGACAACCCTGAACAGCCTTCTTAACGGCCTGGTTCAAAAATATACGGTTCCGGGTAACACTGAGTAAACCGCCGTTTCAGGATCGAAATCGAAATCGCTATCGAAATCGTCTTTCATCCATCAGGACAATGGTAGCACCAAAGGCTTTTCTCGATCCCGATTTCGATATCGATTTCGATCCAGACACATTGTTACCCTGGTTTGAACCAGGCCAGAAGTTGGGGTCGGCAGGCAAACAAATGGGAAAACTTCCGACGCGCTCGACACGGGGGGGCATGCTGTTACAATAGGCGGGATTCCGAGCCTGGAGCGGTTTCAGGTAGATCCATATGGGAAATCCCGGCATAGATAGTATAAAACGCGGGGCTCCATTAGGAAAACCTGAATGGGTTAAAAAAACTGCACGAAAAATGGGCCTCGAATCCAGCATACAACCAAGAGGTCGCCCCAGAAAAAGTACCGGACACCTTTAATTACCCAGAAACGACACATTCTCGGAACCTTCGCTCTTCTCACTACGTTTTTGATGGCATCAACTATCGTAGAGTATATATGGTGAATAAAAGCACCTAACCAACGGAGTATGCAATGGTTGCCCATCCTCGCTGCTTGATCCTATTGATCGTTTCCCTTGTGCTTCCTGTCTATGCTCAGGAGGGAGGAGATGCATCGGAACCGACCGAGTTTTCTGTGAATTGTCGCAATTATTTCACCTACGGACAGTTCGACGCGGCTGTTATTAGCGGAGGTCCACCGCCAGATGGGATTCCTCCAATTGAGCAACCGGGTTACGAAAGCGTTGCCGATGCGAGCGTCTGGCTGGATCCGGAGGATCGGGTATTCGTCGTTGAACTCTCAGGTGAGGTGTTGATCATTCCGCAACCCATTATGGTGCGTCACGAAATCGTAAACAGGTCATTCAACGGACGTCCCGGGTCTTTTACCTACTGTCCCTTGGCCGGGGTAGCCATCGGCTATTACACCGATTTTAGCGACCCCAACACCACCTTTGGCACCTCAGGTAGCCTACTCAATGGGGACCTGGTCATGTATGACCGACAAACCTCGAGTTACTGGCCGCAGATCCTCGGTGAGGCAATCAATGGCGATTATCGCGGCGCCAAGCTTGAAGCCTTCCCGGTATACTGGGCGCAATGGGCACAGGCCGAAGCCGCCTATCCGGATGCCACAGTCCTATCACGTGATTCCGGTTTTTCCTCCACGTACAGCTTTGATCCCTATGGCGACTATATCGACGAGAGGGGACACTATTTTAATGAGAGAACCTGGCCGGCGATTATGAATACGGATGATCGTCTCCACCCCAAGCGCCCGGTGATCGGCATCAAAACCTCCTGTGGCCGAGCAGCGATCGTCAAGGATCATTTAGGACCTGCGCGACCGGTCTTAAACATAGACGTGGCCAATGCCCCCGTCGTCGCTTTCTATGATGCTGCCCTGGGCACAGTGCGCACATTTTCACGCATCCATGGCGATACAGTCTTAGAGTTTGCGCAGAATGACGGCAAAACCGTGGATCAAAACACCGGCACCGTGTGGAATCACAAAGGGCAAGCCATTTCCGGCCAATGGAGCGGCGCACAACTAAAGCCGACTGAATCCATGGAGTCCTTTTGGTTTGCCTGGATCGCCTTCTACCCGGATTCGCTGTTAATAGGGGCCCCAAATTGAGGTCTGTCTCGGCTCCCTCCTCTTGGTAACCATAGGTGGGAATAACGGGAACCATTGGAACCATAGGGGTCGGTTAAGGATTTTCATTAAATGGGGAGCCATCAAGATGACACGCAGAGCCTTCACGTTAGTTGAATTATTGGTGGTGATCGCCATTATCGCGTTGTTAATGGGGTTTCTGATGCCTGCCCTTTCGCGGACGCGTCAGATGGCGTACCGGATGACCTGTGGTACGAACCTAGCGGGCATCGGTAAGGCGATGATGGTCTATGCTCACGAAAACGACACCAAGTTGCCCAAGGCGGGGGGACGATCAAACAAATGGGCTGAGTCTATCGCTAATTGGCAGGCCCCGGGACGAAAACAGGCCTATGGTCTGAAGGGCGAAGAAGGTGGGCAGGGGGTCACGGTGAGCTCGAGTCTGTATCTGCTGGTTAAGTTTAGTGAGGTGACGCCCGGGCAATTCAACTGCAAAGGCGATGTTGACGTCCGCGAGTTCAAGCTGGCTGACGCCACGGACGTGAAACCGGACCTGAAGCTGACCCAGGCCTGGGACTTTGGGCCGATGGTGGACGATCAAGAGAATCCTGCTTCCTATGTAAGCTATTCCTACCACGTCCCGTTTGGTCGACACGCCCTCAGCACGGGCCGCGTACCCACTATGGCGGTGGCGGGCGATCTGAACCCCTGGCTCATGGAGGGCAGACAGACGGTGGTGGGAAGAACCTGGGGGGATTTCATCCCCGATGAGGGTGACAAGCATCTCGCCGAGGGTGGTACCGATTTGACCGCACGCGTAGGCAACGCGGAGTTACACCGGCGCAGAGGGTCGAACATCCTTTTCTTGGACAGTCACGTTGCCTTTGAGAAGCGCCCGTGGGTGGGGACGGACCAGGACAATGTCTATACCTTCTCCAGTGGCACGGAGGGGGACTACCGGGGCTTGCTGCCGTATCCAGTGGACTACCAGGATAGGTTTCTGAAGAGCGATAGAGACTCCTGCTTGGTGCAGGATAGTCGCGGACGCAGCTGTGCGGCCGCTTGTTCTTATTGACCGTCGAAGCAGATATCGGGAGGGAAACACGAAGGATCTAGAGACGGGGCGATGGGAGCGAATCATGAATGACTCGCCCCCGGGGGCTCGCGCCGGGGCCACAGCCGTCTGTTCGTCGCAAGAGGACGCTGTCTTCATCTGGGGAGGCCTGCAACTGACCGGCTCGATTCGCCGATCCGGCAGGGCAATTTGAGGGATACCCGAGCGAGTTATGGCGTTTCGATCCGGCTGAGCGTCTCTGGGAAATCGCGGAGGTCGGCGGCGACGTCCCGATCGGACGCGAGGACCCCACCCATTTCTGGGACGACGAAGCTGGACGACTCTACATCTTTCACGGGTTTAACAAGACCCTGGCTCCCGAACTGCAGCTACGTGAAGACGCCTATTGCTTGCATTTGGCCGAGCGACGCTGGGAACGCCTGGAGATCTTGGGGGACACGCCGGAGCCTCGCTGGCGCGCCTCGTCGGTGTTCGACCCGTCTACGGGCCAGGGTTGGATGTTCGGAGGCTGGCAGGACTTCGGGGCGACGATGCTGAGCGATCTGTGGCGCTTCGATCTTGACTCGAGGAGGTGGGTCAGGGCCTGTCTTCTGGCCGATCAGCCTTGATAATTGCGCTGGCACAGATGGTATAGCTCACCGGCAACTGTTCAAACTGGCGTACCCGGTCCACTGGTGGACATTTGCAGTGTTGCCCGTCGTTCTTTTCCAGATTTGGCTTATCCGGATACCACTGCTCTAGCTGTCCAACCTAAAAGTCACCTTCCACTCTGCATTGGCCTGTCCACGGTAGATCAAGGTATCAAAGCTCTGCTTGGGGTCTTTCACAAAATCCACAAACTCCGTCCAGGACACCAGGGTCTTTTCAAGCCTTCCGGATCCGATGTTCTTGAAGTCATTCTGCCCCGTAGTCAGGATCTTCCATTTCTTCGTATACCGACTAGCAACCCTATCCTTCCAGGTCTGGATACTTAGCCCGAACCAAATCAAGCCACGCCTCAATTTGAACACCCCTGAGCCAACCCCTTCGCTTATACCAACCGGTCTGAATTCCGATCAGGCGTACATCTGAAACCCAGAGCCCATTGCGATCTTCCACCTGGGCGAGCCAAATTCCCCCGCCACTGAGACCACGTGGGTCAAGTTTGTCACAATCTACGGAAGGTGCATCGGGTAGCAATACCCCGGGTGGAACCAGATTGATTCGTGGCTCCGGTTGAAAATCTACCAGCAAATCATGATCGAATGAAAACGGCTCCTGTAGCACCCTGTTGTCCGGCCATTCAGACAGAGGTAGGACAACACTTCGAAAAGTAAGCGAATCGCATCTACAAACGCGGAGCCTCCTCTCTTCACCAAGAGTGCCCTCCTCGGAGTGTGTGAACTGCCCTGGGTAGCCCACTACTAGAGCAGGCAATTCGTTACTCATGTCGATTGTGGCAAGCAGTTCGGCCTTTTCAGCAAATTGAAAGTAACGAGCATTATCCGGTGCCAGTTCGAGAAGTCCGATATCGAGTCGATCATCGTAGTGTCTTCCTGTGAAATCAGACACAGCGGTTGGTATCTCAC
>JADFHU010000713.1 GCA_022567055.1 Planctomycetota bacterium | reverse complement strand
GTTACCCGGAACCGTATGTTTTTGAACCAGGCCTTATTCTTGCTTGGTGGTAACGGATTTACTTTTCAGATCCGGTCCCCTATAAAAAACCAAGAAAATGGCATGGTAATGGATAAGACCGCTTGTAGAAGGCGCTGTGCGAAAAGGAACGACTATGGAACAGAGACGAATGCAAGTTTTGCCGTGGGTATTCTGTACCTGCGTGTTTCTCTCCGACTGCTTCTCTGAATCCCGTCAGGTCAATCTGTTCGATCAAATTGCGGATGATGCTCCCCGCTCACGACTCCTATTCGATTTTGGCTGGCGCTTTTACCGAGGAGGCGTCGACAATGCGCAGGCCCCTGATTTCGATGATTCCGCCTGGCGTCTGATCGACCTGCCGCATGACTGGAGCATCGAAGACATTCCCGGAACGAATTCGCCACTCGATTCCAAGGCAGTGGGAGGGATTGACACGGGCTATTTTGTCGGCGGTATCGGATGGTATCGAAAGACCTTCCATGTTCCACGCGGCTTGGCGGGAAAGCAGTTCCATTTACAGTTTGGTGGCATCTATATGAACGCCGACATCTGGCTCAACGGTCAGCCTCTGGGGAATCACCCCTATGGCTATACCGCTTTCTGGTACGATGTCACAGACAAGCTGCTCTATGGCGCAGAGAACGTTGTGGCCGTAAAGGTCAGGAACGAAGGAAAGAACAGCCGCTGGTATTCGGGGTCAGGCATATATCGCCACGTTTGGCTAACTCTGCTGAATCCCATACATATTGCTCACTGGGGCACTGCTATCACCACACCGGACGTCACCCAAGAAAAAGCGAAGGTTGCTGTCCAGACAGAAGTGGAAAACTCGACGAGTGAGGCCAGGGAGATTGTCCTAAGAACCACGATCCTCGATCCGCAAGGCATGCAGGCAGCTACCGTCACCACCCAGCAGTTGCTGCCGCCCGGCGACAAAACTGAGATTCATCAGGACATGCAGGTCCATTCCCCGGCGCTCTGGTCAACGGACACGCCTGTTCTATACACGGCGGTGACAGAGATCATTGAAAGCTCGAATTCAATCGGTTCGGGTCTGTTGGATCGGATTGAAACACCCTTCGGTATTCGCAGCATCGAATTCAGTGCAGAGAAGGGTCTTCTACTCAACGGTCAGTCGATCATGATAAAGGGCGCTTGCATGCATCACGGGAACGGTCCTCTGGGTGCGGCAGCGTATGACCGTGCAGAAGAACGGCGGGTAGAGCTGATGAAGGCAAGCGGCTACAATTCCATCCGCTGCGCCCATAATCCTCCCTCCGAAGCGTTTCTGGATGCCTGTGACCGGTTGGGATTACTTGTGATCGATGAAGCGTTTGATATGTGGGAGGTTCAGAATTGGCCGCAAGACTACCATCTCTACTTTAAGGAATGGTGGAAAAGGGATATCGAAAGCATGGTCCTGCGTGATCGCAATCATCCGTCGATATTCATGTGGAGTACCGGTAACGAGATCAAGGAGATGGCGACGCCCAGAGGCGTTGCAACCTCACGCGTATTGACGGACACCGTGCATGCTTTAGATCCGACCCGCCCGGTCACCGCCGCCATCAATAATCTCGGACCCGACAAAGATCCTTTTTTTGCCACCCTGGATATTGCCGGGTACAACTATTCGTTCGGGGGAGATCACGGCAAGAAGAGCATCTTTGAACTCGATCGCGGCCGTGTCCCGGATCGAATCATGTACTGTGCGGAATCCTACCCGCTTGAGGCCTTCGGGGCCTGGATGAATGTATTAGACTATCCCTACGTATTCGGTGATTACGTTTGGACTGGTTTTGACTATCTCGGTGAAGCAAGCATTGGCTGGCTGGGCTATCTCCATAGGGACAATTTTCACCCGTGGCACCAGGCCTTCTGCGGTGACATCGATATATGTGGTTTCAAACGCCCGCAGTCCTATTACCGCGATGCCCTCTGGCAACACCGAGAGGGTAGCCCGCTTTCGGTTTTTGTTAAGCCACCGCAGCCTTCCTTTGAGATGCTCCCCGGTAAAAAGGGTTGGAGTAAGTGGAACTGGCAAGACGTGGTCGCGGACTGGAATTGGCCTGGCCATGGGGGAGAGTCTCTTGAAGTGATCGTTTACTCTGCCTATGAGAAAGTGGAGTTGATCCTGAATGGCAGATCGCTGGGCACGAGAGATACCAACCGCAGCACTGAATGGACAGCCCAATGGCAGGTACCTTACCAGCCGGGGACTCTTGCGGCGCTTGGATATGAGGGTGGCAGAAAGCTTGCTTCCTGGCAATTACGAACAGCAGAACAAGCCAGCAAGATCAAACTGACTGCGGATCGAACAGAGATCCGAGCAGATGGTCAAGATTTATCCTACATCACGGTTGAGCTGCTCGACACCAGGGGAATCCGTCACCCCAAAGCTCAAAACCTCATTGAGTTTAGCATCCAAGGTCCCGGTACAATTGTTGCAGTGGGCAGTTCGAACCCACGAAGCACCGAGAGTTACCGGCAGCCCCAGCGAAGAGCCTATCAGGGACGATGTCTGGTCATCGTCAAATCATCGAAAAAGGCTGGGACTATCACACTGAGCGCAACGTCTACGGGACTTCAATCTGCCGATGTAGTGATCACATCGATCGCAAACGGCAACTAAACCTTGTAGGTGTTATGGCGGGTCGTCTCATCGGCCAAATCATTGGGGATCGGCAAGAAATAAGTTGGACAATTTGGGGTCCAAGTGTGCCCCACATTTGGTAGAAACAAGGATGGGGGACAGTCTTTTAAAAGACTGTCCCTTCCAAGCTTTCTTAGCGGAACCAAAGGCGTAGCTGTTCTACGTCGCTGTTTTCGCGATTGAGAAGCGATCAAAGATGGGGTGCAATTGGGCAATCAAAAGTCCAAGTTATTTCTTGCCGGTCCCTTGGCGTACATGTAGCGCAGCAGTGCCTTGCCATCGACGAGAAAATCGATCTGGTGGCCTTCAACATGCTGAAAACTCCCCGCCGCCGCGCAGGGCAGCGCGAAGGTCAGGGCAAAAAAAGTGACGGGCAGTCGTCTCATCCTAATCTCCTTCCAAGCGAGCTTCTTACCTAAGGACGTGCACGACAATAAGTTACCGAATTATCCGCTCAGATTTAGGTTGGATTTGGTCGTGATCGATTGAGCGAAGCCGGAGGCGTAGTGTGCCTACGTTGAGGCTTTCGCGATTGAGGAACGGCC
>JADFHU010000081.1 GCA_022567055.1 Planctomycetota bacterium | reverse complement strand
AAAACGAAGGAGAATTCCATGAGAAGCCAAAAACCAACTATTAGAGTATGTTCTTGCCTTGGGGTACTGATGGTGGGCCTTGACATCGCCCATATTACATACGGACAAACGGTCGCCAAGCGGGCCAGTGAAAGCGAGGCCGCCTATCAGGCAAGATTGCGGGCAGCCGCTCGTGAACGAACGCTTCAGGCCTCTTCCAATGCGGGCGATGAATCGGACACCCGTACCAAGCGGGAGGGGGAAAGTGAAGCCGCTTATCAGGCGCGATCACGTGCCGCCGCTCGAAATCGTGCGCTCGAGAACAAAACACCCGGCATCGTCAAGACCTCCACTGAAAATGATGCCGCTTATCAAGAGAGATTACAGAGGCTCACCCGCAATCCTGAATCAGGCACCTCGATTCCCCTGGTTGACAGGCAGGCCAGTGAAAGTGAAAACGAGTATCACGAGAGATTAAAGCAGGCGGTGCGAGGTCTCAGAGCCCTCTGTCTTCTTTCTTCCCCCCCTGCCCCTATTCCGGTTAAGCTCACGGTTGCGAAGCGGAAGGGAGAGAGCGAGGCCGCCTATCAGGCACGAATGCGGGCGGCCGCAAGGAATCGTACTCTTGCCCGCTCAACCGTAGCCCGCTCAACCATTGCCTTTTTGGACAAGACGTCCGAGGAGACCTATTTCGCCTATGAGGCACGGTTGCGCACCACCGTCGAAAGTCTGCTGGCTCTGTTATCGCAACCGGCAGGCGCGGGTGACGCTCGGTAATGGGCTTTAGTAGGGGCTTTAGTAGGGGCTTTAGTAGGGGACACTTCCTTGCTGGGAAGATTTCGCCCAAAGAGTTCAACCTACTGACACTCTTCGTGCGGCGGGAACGAAGGGGCCTGACCCAAGACGAATTCCTCAATCAGGTCTGGGCATACAACAGCTGCGTCGGCCACCGCGGCATGGACCGCCTGGTGGCCACCCTGCGCATTAAGATCGACCCGGAAGGGAATGTGTAGCGACAAGGCGTTGCCGATAGTGGGACGACATATACCCCCTTGCGTCATACCAATGAAGCCGCCGAAAAACCTATGATGCGAGCAATGTCTTTTGAGAAATGCTACTTGCGGTGGCTGTGCTTGGTACTGTTATCCCCTTGATCTGCCTTGCTTGGGAGGGGTATACTCCATTGATGATTGTATAATCAGGAGACCAACAGGATGAACCGAAACATAGCCGATGCGAAGAGTGCCAGCGCCTGGCGTTTCGTGGCTGCGATCTGCCTCCTGTCGTCCTGTCTGGGACGGCCAGCAGCCTCGGCGGCGGAGAAGCCAAACATCATCCTCATTCTCGCGGACGATCTGGGCTACGGCGATCTGGGTTGCTTCGGCCAGAAAACGCTCAAGACCCCACGGCTGGACCAGATGGCCAGGCAGGGCATGCGGTTCACGCAGTTTTACGCCGGCTGCACCGTCTGTGCTCCGTCGCGCAGCGTGCTGATGACCGGCAGACACATGGGCCGCACCGTCGTGCGGGGCAACTCCACGGCCCCGATCGTGATTCAGCCCGGGCAACCCACGATCGCGACGGTCCTCAAGAAAGCCGGCTATGCGACGGCGTGTATTGGGAAATGGGGTATCGGAACGCCGGACAACTTCACCAACCCCAACGATGTGGGCTTCGATCACTTCTTCGGCTACGTGAACATGTGGCACGCCCACAACTGCTACCCCGAGTTCCTGATCCGAAACGGTCGGGTGGTGAAGCTCAAGAACGAAGTCGCCGAGAAGTGGAAAAAATGGCAGGACCCGAAGCTGCCCCAGTCGGGCCGCGGCGTCGCGGTCAAGAGAGTGGACTACGCGCCGGACCTGTTCATCGAGGATTCGCTGCGCTTCATTCGCGCGAACAGGGACACGTCATTCTTTCTCTACTTCGCGATGAACGTGCCGCACGCCAACAACGAGGCGGGCAACAAGGGCATGGAGGTGCCCGACCTTGGCGAATTCGCGTCCAAGGACTGGCCGGAACCGGAGCAGGGCTTTGCGGCGATGATCCGGAACATTGACCGCGACACGGGCCGTATCCTGGATCTGCTCAGGGAACTGAAGATCGACAAGAACACGCTGGTCCTCTTTACGTCCGACAATGGCCCCCACCAGGAGGGTGGGCACGCGGCGGACTACTTCGATTCCAACGGCAAACTGCGTGGTATTAAACGCGATCTGACCGAGGGCGGCATTCGCGTCCCGACCATCGCCTGGTGGCCCGGCACGGTTAAGCCCGGCACCGAAGACGACGCCCACTGGTACTTCGGGGACGTGATGGCGACCGTCGCGGACTTGGCCGGCGTCCAGCCACCCGAATCCATCGACAGCGACAGCTTCGTCGGCCCACTCCGGGGCCAAGCGCGTGAGAAGCGTTGGAGCAGAGAATCAATGATGTACTGGGAGTTCTACGAGCGCGGTTCCGCTCAGGCGATCCGCTTCGGCAAGTGGAAGGCGATTCGCAGGCCCATGTTCACCGGCGCGATCGAACTGTACGACATGTCGAATGACGCAGGCGAGAAACACGACTATGCCAAGCGTCGCCCGGACCTGGCCCGGCGCGCCAAGAACCTGCTGGACAAGGCGCACGAGCCGGACCCGAACTGGAAAGTCCCCGTCCCTCGCAAATAGCAGTCCCAGACGACATGAAAGAATCGACCCAGCCGTCCAGCGGCGTCGGTCAGGTTTGCGAAAAAGATCTCTTGCTCATTCCCTAGCTGCGTACCCCCCTCGTGCTCGCAATCGAAACTCGGCTTTTGAGAACCGATTACGAGTACCGCTTCGCTGAGTACGAGCACGATTGGAGCCGTTTCGTTAGACTCACCCACTCAGGTCGTGACACCGGTATTCCAGACGTTGAACACCGTGATGTCCATCTTCTCGCTATAGGTCTTGGCGCCGCTGGCCGTGGCCAGCACCTGCTCAAAGATCTGGCGGCCGATGGTCTCGAGCGGGACCCCTTCCACCAGCGCACCCGCATTGATCTCCATGTCGGGGAGTCGCTCGTAGACCTCGGAATTGCTCACGACCTTGATCCAGGGGATCAAGGTCCCGCCGAAGCAACTGCCCTGCCCGGTGCTGAAGACGCCGACCAAGGCCCCACTGGCGGTCTGTCCCGTGGTGGACGCGGGGTCGTAGCCGGGCGAATTCATGAAGTACAAGCCGGGCCCGGGGATCGGTTCTGCATACTCGATGACGCCACTCAGGGCGGCAGTACCCGATTTGACGGAGGACCCCAATGCCTTTTCGGCCACGGTGGTCAATCCACCCCGCCGATTGCCGGGGGTGGTGTTGTCCTCAAAGCTGGCCCCATGCTTCTCGAGATACTGCTGCCACCATGCCACGATGGTCAAATACTTCTTGGCGATCTCCACCGTCTTGGCGCGTCGTGTCAGTAGATGACCCGCCCCCACGGTCTCTGTCAGTTCGGCGAGAAAAGAAGCGCCGCCGCAGGCCACCAGCATGTCGGAGGCGACACCGATGGCAGGATTGGAGGTGATACCGGAGAGGCCATTGCTACCGCCGCATTGGGTGGCCATGATCAACTCGGAAGCGGGAATCAACTCACGCCGCCGACGGTTGATCAAAGGCAATTGCTCATGTACGAAGGCGACGATCTTGTCGACAGCGGCCTGTGTACCCCCTTCGTCTTGAATCATGTAGGTCAAGGGTGTCTTCCGTTTGGGACTGCCCTCTTTCGCCAGGGGATCGCTGCCGTAGATCAGTTCGGGTCGGCTCTTCTCACAACCCAACCCCACCACCAGACAGGCCGCGGCATTGGGATGGGTGAGGAATCCATTGATGGTCCTGTTTTGACGTTGGTGGCCCTCGCTGCCTGATGCGAGGCCGCAGCCGCTCTCGTGCGTCAGACCGAGAATGCCGTCGACGTTGGGATAGCGGCGTAGCAGGGCGTCACGGTCTCGATTCAGTTCCCGCAGCGCCATGTCAAGGGCGTGATTGGCGCAGTCCACCGTGCTGGCCAACAGGATGTAGTTGCGGGTGGCGGCGCGTCCCTCGGGCGTACGATAGCCGAGAAAATAGCGATCGGTAATGGGCTCAGGATCCGGCGGCACGGCCGTGGCAAGCTCATGGTCTTCGAGTTCCAACACCTTGCCCGTGGCGAGATTGTGCGAGTGCACCCATTGCCCCGGGGCAATATCTTGCGTGGCGTATCCAATCTCCTCGCCATATTTGAGCACGGGAGATTTAGCGGGTATGGGCTTAATGGCCACCTTGTGCCAGTGCATGATGTCCTCTGTGAGAGTGACATCTAGCACCTTCTCTCCTTTGGACAGATCCCGAAAGGCCACCACGACCGGATCGTCCGGATGCAGGTGGATGATGTTGGGGTGCTTGTCACTTTTCTGCATAGGGCAAATCCTCAAAGAATGGAAGTTTGAGTCGGTTGAGTCAACCCGCGGCGGCGCTCAGACGGCTCGACTGGAGTATAGCCAGGGTGGGACTATCCGGTCAAGGGATTTTCGTCCTATAAATACGTATCTGATCCAGAATGAAAGGAACTGGAGAGTTTCGCGCCTGCCTGGCAGACGCTATGAAGGGCGCTTATTTGCAGAAGGAGCGAAGAACCATTAAGATTCCCAGACGGTTATCCGATGGCGCCAATGGTTGGTGGGTCGGTGGGTCAGTAGGTCAGTAATCAGTCGTCGGTGTTGGGGCTTGCGGGCCTTGAGTTTTTCCTGTATCTGTTGTTGGAGATCGCCATGAAACGGTTTACATTGAAAAGCTTTACATTGAACGCAGTGATCTGTCTGTCGCTCGTCGTGCTCTTTCCCGGAGCCGGACGCGCCGTTGACCTATTTGGGGTGGATGTGACCATTAGTGGTGGAGGGACTATCAGCCAATCGGCCAGCTCTCTGCCCGACCTCGTCGAGGCCGTGGTCAGGAACCAGGACGCCTTTCTACCGCTGGTGGGAAACGATTTTACCGGAAGTTTTACCTATTTCGGCATACCCGCCGCCGTCTCGGTTGCCGTGGTGGGTAACACCCAGCTCACGCTGACCTCGCCCCTGACCGGACTAAATCGGGTCTTTATCGGGGTGGACCGGAACGACCTCGAGAATCAACTGAGCGATTGGCTGCTAGAAGAGGGTGGTAGTGAAGTAGCGAAACTGCTCAAGGAAGCGGCCAAGCGTTCCACGGCCGCCATCACCGATGGAAACCCTTCATCGACGACCGCCAGGATGGCCGACCGTGCCTTCCGAACTTTTGGCCTGTTCAATGCGGGCCCGGTCATGCGGGGCAGCGGCTCCCGCAAGACATCCGGCATATGGATCAACGGCGGAAAATACGAGGCTGACACGCCCAGCGGCACTGCCGAGGGCTCGGAGATTGAACTCAACTTTCCCTGGTGGTACGGCTTTGGCAAGCGGATCTCCTTGATCGGCAATACGAACGGCCAGTACAAGGACATCGAAGGGACCGAAATATACGGTGCCGGCGTGGACCTGGGCCTGGGCATTCGTTTGGTGGTCCGCGACGAGGTCAATCGATTCGGCTGGCAGGTCACACCCTACGCCGGCCTCCAGGGTATAGGAAGCTACGACGGGGCGACGGCCGGTCTCATGGACCAGTTCGGAATCACCAACCGTTTTGAGTTCGAACTGCGCGAGAACGTCCTGTTGGTGATCGCGAATCAGTTCTCCTTCTTCGATAGTCTAAAGATCGAGATCGAGGGTGTCAGCGTCGACCCCGAACTCGAACAGCAGATCCTGAAGAACGGCGTCATGCTCGACGTTCCCTTTCCCGGTAGTTCTCTGGTGCATCTGAATGGCTTCCTCGTCGACAGCCGTTTTTTGGAAGATGTGGTGATTGACAACTACCAAACGGTGGGGGGCGGATTGTCGTTCCGCGGCCAGAGCAAGGCACTCAATATCTATGTCAGCCGCGATATCGCCACAGACTACTCCGGCTGGAACGCGGGAGTGGGTCTTGTGTACGGGCACTAGGCTTTGTCACAAGAGTTCGACAGCACCATCGTCGCCGGGCAGTGGTCCGACCCCATGACCTCTTTGCAGATACCGGCATCGAGTACCCTCGCCTTGCTCTTCTTGTCGACACAGAAGTAATCGATACGCCAGCCGATGTCCTTCTCTCGCGCCTGGCTGCGATAGCTCCACCAGGTATAGTGCCCCGAGTCCTGATTGAAGAGGCGGAAGGTGTCCAGGTATCCGGCGGCGATGAATGTGTCCATGGCGTCCCGCTCGGGCTGAGAGTAGCCGGGATTGTTTTCGTTTGCCTGGGGACGCTCCAAGTCGATGGCCTTGTGGGCAACGTTGTAGTCGCCGCAGAGGACGACGGTCTTGATCTTCTTGAGCCGGTTGCAGTAGCGGCGAATCGCGTCGTTGAATGCGATCTTGTACTCGATGCGTTTCAATTCATGTTGGGCGTTGGGGTAGTAGCAATTCACGAAATAGAAGGTCTCGAACTCCAGCGTGAGGGTCCGGCCTTCCACGTCAAACGCCTCCACTCCCAAACCGTTAGTGACGACAATTGGCGTGAGTTTGGAATAAACGGCAACGCCGGAGTAGCCCTTCCGCTCCGCGCTAAACCAATAGGACTGATAGCCGGGAATACTTTTGAGATCGTCGTCGAGTTGGTCGGGCTGGGCCTTCGTTTCCTGAACGCCGATGATGTCTGGGGCCAATTCCTGTAGCGTTTCCACGAATCCTTTTTTGGCGACGGCGCGGATGCCATTGACGTTCCAGGTCATCAGGTGAAGACTGCCCTTGCGGCGAGTCGGTGTCTTGCGTGGTGTCACGCCACGCTGTGGGCAGAGGGACTGGATGATACAGTGGTCACAGTGGGGAGCGATGGGACGACAGACACTCTGGCCATAGGCCACCAGGATCGAATTGATGGTGATCCAGTGGCGTTCGGGCAGTTTCTTCCGCAGGGCCATCTCCGTTTCGAGCGGTGTCTCGGTGTTGACGTAGTTCCAGATGTTCATGATGCGATGGACGTGGGTGTCCACGCAGATGGCGGGCTTGCCGAAGGCCACGGCTACGACCAGATTGGCCGTCTTGCGCCCGACGCCGGGTAGCTTGACCAGGGAGTCGATGTCATCGGGGATCTTGCCCCTAAATTTGTCATCTAGAACGCCGGGCAGTTGCTTGAGAAACTTCGCCTTGTTGCGATAGAAGCCCACGGGGAAGATCAGCTTTTCGAGCTGTACCAGCGAGAGGTCTGCCAACTGTTGGACGTCTTTGACCCGTTTGAAGAGCTTCTTGACGGCCACGGCCGTGGTCAAATCGTTGGTGCGAGCGGAGAGGATCGTGGCCACCAGCACCTTCCAGGGTTCCTCGGTCTGTGCCTGAACCAGATCCACGATGGGGACTTGAAAGTCTTTCACCTTTTCCCTGAGCAAGGCGATGGCTTGGTCGATGTCGATGGTCGTCACTAAGCTCTGTCCTTTCGATACACTCCGGGCTATAGTAAGAGCACCTACGCAAAATGACTCTGCATTCAAACGGCTTATTCTGCGTCTGGACGGCCTCAGGCTCCATCGACCGTCCTCGGACGGCCTGCTTCGCCTTCCTTGCCAGACACAGAAACGCTGGTTTTCGGTGCAACGATTCATTTTGATAGGCACTCTAAGACGTTCCACCACGAACGCCACAAAAAAGTAGGGTCCGGATTGATCTCGCTCGTGATCGTTGTCGTAATCGTAATCGAGGTCGAATCTAAAAAGCCGATTACGACAACGACAACGAGGCGTAGATACGGAGACGTGACCATGAAAGTACTGGTGATCGGCGCCAATGGGAACACGGCCACCCGCGCGGTTCGACGGCTGGCCGCCGGACCGCACGCGCCGGTGGCGATGATTCGCGATCCGCGTCAGCGAGAGACATTTGACCGCCTGGGTGTTCCGACGGTCCTAGGCGACCTGGAGTACCCGATCGATCACTGCCTTCAAGGATGTGACGCCGTGATCTTTGCCGCCGGATCGGGTGGCCACACGGGCAAAGACAAGACGGTTCTGGTCGATCACCTGGGGGCCATTCGAGCCATGGTCTCGGCCCAGGTGCAGGGCGTGAAGCGCTTCGTGATGCTCAGTTCCCTCAACGCGGACATTGAGAGTCAGTCCAAGATCGCCCACTACCACCGGGCCAAGGCCCATGCCGACCACTATCTGCGGGAGAGTGACCTCGACTACACCATCGTCTGTCCCGGTCGCCTCACGGATGACCCGGGCAACGATCGAGTGACAATCAGCGATCAACTTCATGGAAGCGGCAAGACAGCGCGGGACCATGTAGCGGCCGCCTTGGTCTTCTCCCTCGACTTAGACAATACGATTGGCAGGAGTTTTGGACTACTGGATGGGGACACGTCCATCGGCGAGGCACTCCGCACGGTCTGAGGGAGTGACAATGACCCTGGCGATTGAAACAGAGGCACTCACAAGATATTTCGATGAGTTGTGCGCGGTCGATCGACTCGGTCTCCGCGTGGAGGCCGGTTCCTTTTACGGGTTTCTCGGTCCCAACGGCGCGGGCAAGTCCACGACCGTCAAGATGCTGACCGGTCTGCTGAAGCGACGAGAAAAGAGGATTCTCGAGGTCGTGACACAGGAGGTGGAGATCGACTCGAAGCAACCCCGACACGGCCTAGTCGCTTACCAGACGGTGAAGCATCCGGTCTCTTCCCAAAGCCGGGACCCGCGGTACACCTTCATCTCGGCAATGTGCTTCCAACGGGCCGATCCGTCCAGGAAGCCCAGATGACCGCCCACGGCCCCGATTTGCTCCGATGGTATTCCCTCATAGCTCTCGTTTCCCGCATGCCCGGCTTCTAGGATGGCGCCTCTGGCTCCGTGGGGGGCAAAGGTCATTTTTTCGTCGCTGGACCAGGCGTTCAATTCCGTCACAACAGGTGTAGAGGCTCTATCGATGGACTTTTGGGGAGAGACCCAGACGGCCTCCGCCGGCCCCAGCAAGGGCCACGGTGTGCCCTGGTGGCCTCCCAGGTAGTTGTAACCCAGAACATATCCATAGTTGTTATAATACCAGCCGCCCGCTTCATCGAAGGGTTCACGCAACCAGGGACAGGAAAGGCTACGCTCGTCGCCAGCGATGCTCACCAGGGCATCGCGTATGGCCTTGGATAGGATCGGGGTGTGCTCGTCCTCGGGGTTGGTAAAATCGGATAGGCCGCTCGGCAGGTGTTCGTCGTAGTCGCCGGCGTAGACTTGGATGGCGATGAGGAACTGTCTGATATTTCCCAGGCAGGCCGCCCGTCGGGCCTGCTCCTTGGCCCTGGCCAGAACCGGCATGAGCAGACCCATCAGCAGCGCGATGACGGCGATCACGACCAGCAGCTCGATCAGCGTGAAAGCCCCCCAGTGGCGCTGAGGAAGTCGTGGTCCGAAGTTCTCGCCTCTGACGACTGGCGTATGAAGCTTTATGTCTGGCATGGTTGCGACCCTCGTACCCAAGAATTTTCGGGGCGCTGTTTGACAGAGCCTGGTGATAGAGACTACGCTATCGATGCAGACGATACAACCGTCAATGCATTTCCCTGGCGTGGCCCTAAGGTGATACAAACAATCAGCCGATAGGAAACAATATGGGAACCGAGACGATCAAACCGCATGGAGCCAATGTGGCTGTGCTTGATCTGGACGACCTGCCAGGCGGACAGAGCCAGCTAAAAAAGTGCCCATTCTGCGCGGAGCTGATTCAAACTGAAGCCATCAAGTGTCGCCACTGTCATGAATTCCTGAATGGATCGAAGCGTTCCCTCAGCGCTCCGCCCACCAAGAAATGGTATCATAGCAACGGCAGTCTCGTCACGTCGCTCTTGATGGTGGGCCCCTTTGCCTTGCCTCTGCTGTGGATCAATCCCCGATACAAACTCACCACAAAGATCGTTGTCAGCATCGTCGTGTTGGCGGTGACCCTCTACTGTGCGAAGGTCATGGTTTCTACCTACCAGCGCGTTTCGGAGCAACTCCAGATGCTGGGCGGATTCTGAGCAGGCCGTGAAACGTATTCTGGGACACGGAGTAGGGAAAGTCAGTCCTCTGTCAGTGAACCGGCCGCAGGCTCACCTCTCCCTGATTGAGTGAACATTGGCAGGTTAGGCGTTCTGCACCTTCCAAGCCAAAATCAGTCTCTTCCTCACTGAGATCGGAGAGGTTCTCCATGCCCTTCAGTATCTCAATGCGACAAGTCCCACAGGCTCCACTGTAACATCCAAACTCAACGCCTATTGCTTCCGCGTAGTCTACTAGGGCCTCTCCATCAGGCATGTCCACCTGTTTGTCCTCGTTTATCAATCTGCCCATGACTCAAACTCCTTGGCTAGGATCGTGCTCGAACTAGGTTCTATCAGTGTCGGCTTAAGGTCCGAGCTCTAGGTCCGAATTTTGCATTTTTCCGCGAAGATGTCAATCATTTTGAAATCGGACTTCATCGGAGCCGCTATCTATGCCCCGTTTCCTCATTTCAGAGGGTCCGGGTAGGGGATCGGGGGCAGTGTTCTGCCGATAGCCTCTTTAAGACACTCTAACAAAACCGTCGTGTCGGCCCGAGGTCGTGCGAAGCGGCCTTCTGCAAGGCGGCCGAAGCAGGCGATGTGAGCATCGTCGATGTAGGCCAACGCCGCAGAGGGCCGCTGCAGCCGGCCGAAGCCAGCAGGGTTTTGTTAGAGTGTCTAAGACCGGACCCAAAAGAGCCTAAGTGATTTCCCCATTTTTGTTTGACACGGAAACACAAATCTGCTATCCCTGACTGACACGGTTTCAAGAATAAAGGAGACATGAAAAATGACTCATATCGTCGTCGAAGCATGTGTTAAGTGTAAGTATACCGACTGTGTGGAGGTCTGTCCGGTGGACTGCTTTCACGAGGATGAAGAGATGTTGGTGATCGATCCTGACGAATGTATCGATTGCGCTGCTTGCGTCTCAGAGTGCCCTGTGGAGGCCATCTACGCCGAAGAGGATTGCCCGGACGGACAGGAGAAATGGATCCAGATTAACGCCGACAAAGCACCCGACCTTCCCGTGATCACCGAGAAGAAAGAACCCCTGGCCGACTCCTAAGCCGACATTGGGGACAGCCTGGACTAAGGAGACTATTCGTTGCCAGCCGCCTACGATCACTATAAGAAAATACCCAACCTGCCTGCCAAGATCTCGTCCAAGAAGAAAAA
Organism: Planctomycetota bacterium; assembly: GCA_022567055.1. Lineage (GTDB taxonomy): Bacteria > Planctomycetota > Phycisphaerae > Sedimentisphaerales > Anaerobacaceae > JAIPFM01. Next base: position 957 of record JADFHU010000081.1, on the reverse strand, counting down.
GCCGAAGATCGTGGCCCTGGTTGATGAGGACAACTGTACCGGTTGTCAGGCCTGTGTCCCATTTTGCCCGGTCGATTGCATTGAGCTGGTTCCCAGGGAAAAGTACGACACTCCCATTCCGCCCGTTCAAATTCGCTTCAATGAATGCATCGGTTGCTCTATCTGCGCCCACGTCTGTGAGCAACTGGCTTGGTTTGCCATCGACATGCTCAAGGTCCCCGAATTCGAAGCGGACTACGGGATCCAGTTGACAGATACCATGGATCCCCCCTATGGCGTCGTCACCGCCGAGTGATGCTAGAGGACCGGCCTCCGCCAACAGGTGACCTAATGTGGTTTTTCATGATTTCCTGCTATGTGCTCAGTCTGACGACTTTCGTCATGCTGATGGTGTTTTTCTTCCAGATCTTCTTTCAGTTCCACGTGCTCAACGCCAGCCCCTTCGTTTTCATGTTGTTGACCGCAATCGTTTACTGCTTCACCGAGACCTTGATTATCTTCTTCTTCGTCGGCACCGGCATGAGCATCAAAGAGTACTCGCAAGAGAAGCAGCTCGAACCCGGCTTTTACAAGAATGCCCTCACGATCAAGCGGGAGATGTTTCCCCAGCTCACCATGAACATTCTCTGCATGATGACCCTCTTCATCCTCTACGGAGCGGTGGACACGGGCAAGATGAGTGCCGGCCTTTACTGTGTCTTCTTTGTGTTGGGTTTCGCGCACTACCTCTATGACAAGCTTTTGCAGCACCGAGCCTTTCGCGACAACACCAACAACATCCTGGCCATGGTGGGTGTGACTCGGAGTCCCTAAGGGACCGCCCATCATCCAATGAGTCATTTATCGCTCAGATTTGCGTCAGATTCAGTCGCGCCCGATTGAGCGAAACCAGAGTTGTAGTTGGCCTACTGGGGAGGATTTCGCGATTGAGAAGCGGCTGAAGATGACGTGAAGATG
>JADFHU010000712.1 GCA_022567055.1 Planctomycetota bacterium | reverse complement strand
CGTCCCAGTCCTAACGTCTCTCTGCAAAACCTCAGACTCTCTTCGAGGTCGAACTTCTGCTGCGCCTGCTCCAGTTCCTTCGACACCGGGCCCGCGGGACGTCCGGAAGGGATCTGGTATTCGCGGCCGCGTTTAGCCAAGGCGACGAATCGAGCGAATTCGTGGGCACGCGCCCGCGGGAATTTGGACCAGAATTCCGGTGTTAGATAGGGTAGCTCGGCCGACCACTTGTAGGAGATAATCTCGAGGACGAAGGGTGCCGTCGGACACAGCGCCTGGAACCGCTTTACGTAGGCGGGCCAGTCGACGACGCCCTGCCCCATGTTGGCCCACATGCAGCTTGCCCCGGTGTCTGTCTCCCAAACGGCCGTATCGCGAATGCCGGCCGTCACGGCATAGGGGCCGAGCAACTCCAGATTGACCATCGGATCCTCGAGGGTCCAGGTGGCATTGCCGGCGTCAACGGTCGCCCCCACATGGCCGGGACCCGCTGCCTCAATGAGACCGACGAGTTCCCAGGCCTGCATGTCACCGGCGTGGTTTTCGATGGCGAACTTGACGTTGGCGTCTTCGGCCTCGCTCTTGACCGCTTTAAGAATCTTGACGGTTTCGTCGATGTGGGGAGTGATGCCTCCGTCGCCCTCGCGATCCCGTCGACTCCCCAGGTAGCACCTGGCCACCGAGCTTCCCAGTCGTTTGGCCGTACGGATCAAGAGGCGGGCATGATCCTCTGCCTCGCCCCACTTCTCCTTGCTGTAAGACTTCGAGGTGGGACAGATGCTTCCCGTGCCAGCCTGAACCTCGATCCCGGCACGCTTGGCCTGCACCCGAATCTTTTGCAGGTAGTCCTTCTCCAGACTCTCGTAGACCTCGAGATCGGAAAGCAAGAGTGTGTCTACCTTGAGCGAGGCGGCATATTCGATCAGACGCCGTGCCTTCCAGCCATAAGCACGAATGGAAAAATTGTCGAATCCCAGCTTGAGCTTGCTCACGGAAGTGGCCCCAAGCCCGCGGGTTGGCCAAGCGAGTGAGGCGGTGCCGAGCGCCGCTAGGGCGGCCAAAAACTCGCGCCGTTTCCACTGTTCTCTCTGTGTCATGTTCAAGCCTCCTTTGATTGAGAATATGCCCCGGTTGCACGGGTAAGGCATATCTAAATTTATAGTATCAAGGTCACCGAGGCAGCACAACAGAGAATGAGCACGCAGCGACGGATCCAGTGGGCCTTGAGATAGTGATTCGTCCACCCTGCCAAGCCAAATCCCAGTAGGAGTGCCGGCGATAGGGAGAGTCCCTCCCATAAGGCTGAAGCCTGCGCGGCGCCGCTGCAGAGCAGGACGCTCAGGGAGATGAAACAACTAAAGACAAAATACACCGACAGATTTGCGCGCAGGGCGTTCGCTTGCTGGTGTTGAAAAAGCAGTGCAATCGGTGGTCCTCCTATCCCCGCCGACGTGCCAAACACACCCGAGAGAAGTCCAGCAATCACCAGCGAGGTGCGATTGATGGATATCCGTACATTCAACAGACTCACAGCCACGGCGAACAAGACGGTGACCCCGATAAACACCTCCAAAAAACGCTGCGTGAGAACCAGCAGCATCCAAGCCCCTATGATGCTACCGGGGATGCGGGCCAGGAGCGCCAACGCAATGCTGCGAAACTCGAAACCTGTCCTAAAACGCAGCAGATTAGCCAAGGAGAGGAGCACTGCATTCACGAGTACCGCGGCAGGGACCAGGTCCGGCGCCAACATATAGAGTAGGGGCGACACCACAATCGCCAGACCAAACCCAAGGCTGGCCTGCACGAATCCGCCGAGAAAGACCGTACAGAATGCCAGAGGCCATATGTTGTTGCCAAACAAATCATTCATTGTGAGCGTGAGTGTAGTAGGAATAGGTTGCGATTAGAACCTATAACCGAAGTGGTCTACAATGCTCTTAGACATTGACCTGCCGGGGGTCACAGACCAAGATACTTGTCTCGCCCCTTGACCAGAGCTGCAATCTTGCGGTCGACAACGGATCGTTTCAGCATCCAGAACCCACAATCCGGGTGGACATAGCGTATGCGATCGGGACCCAGGCGTTTCGCTGCAGACTCGATTCTCTTTGCCACCTCATCAGGCGTTTCAACACGATTGACTTTGATGTCGATGACCCCGATTCCAAGTTTGATTCTGTCGTCAATATCCATCAAGGCGTCACAGTCCTGGTCGGGTCGGGCCGCCAACTCGAGCACCAGATGATCACATCGCAAGCGGTTCAAGAAGTCTATCAACGGCTTCCAAGAGCCCCTTTGAATGACTTGGCCGCCGTAGTTGCCAAAGCAGAAATGCACCGCTTTTTCGACTCGCACGGCATCCAACACGCGATTAATCGCCTCAGCCGCAAGCGGGCCGTCCTCAGGATTCCCCGGGATATTGGCTTCATCGACCTGAACACAGGCACATGGTAGATCTGAAACTTGTCCCGCAATGACATCGGCGATGGCCAGGGCCAGGGCTTCGAGATCGCCATACCGGGCATCGAGCACCGTTCGTGCCAGCATGTAGGGGCTGGTCAGCGTGAACTTGAATGGCCCATCCGCCACCTCGGCCGCGCGGTCGCAGTCTTCGAATAGGTTCAAAGTACCCTCATGGATGGAATCCTTGACCACACCGGCTGGTTTTCGGCGAAAGGCCATTTCTGTCTTCTTGCCAAACTCCGAAAAATCAGACTTCGACATCGCGGTCGTAATCCCACCGAGATGTCTTAGGAAATAATCGATCATCCCGTTGGTGTCGGGGTGATCGGCATCAAAGCGATATAGTTCGCCATCCGTGGGCAGGTCGATCCCGGCCCTTCGCTGGGTAGCAAATACCACACTCGTGGCATCGATGAGAGGCTGCTGTCCTCTCGACTGCATGAGCCAATCGAGGGTGGCGTATGAACCGACGGTCGTGGTCAGTATCTGAGGTGTCTCTGGGACGTGAGTATTCACTGGCATGGTTTAGAACTCTCCTTTAGGCAATTCTTGCTAGCCGGATTATTTCTGGTGGCCACAAAACACGTGCACTATAAGGAGTCCGAGGACAAAGTCAAAGAAGTAGCCCGCCTTAGAGTGCCTATCAAAATAAATCATAGCACCGAAAACGAGCGTTTCTGCGACTGGCAAGGAAGGCGAGCAGGCCGTCCGAGGACGGTCGATGGAGCCTGACGCCGTCCAGACGCAGAATAAGCCGCTTGAATGC
>JADFHU010000711.1 GCA_022567055.1 Planctomycetota bacterium | reverse complement strand
ACCCGCCGCGCGCATCCCCATTTACCAACACCGAGCCCAACACGCTACCTCAATCCCGATGGAGAGAGCCGATGTTCACTAAGCGGTCTTGTTTGATGGCCTGGAGTCTAGCACTTCTGTCAGGGATTCTCATGAACTCGGTGGAGGGGGCACAAGAAGAGGTTGAACGCCTCAGCGCGAGAGTGGGGATTCAACGGGGGATATGTGTCGTTCTCGATGATCCGGAGGGTGAGCTGGCGCTAGAGATTGCGCGAGCGAGTGATCTGCTCGTCTACGTGCAGGCAGCATCGGCGCAGGATGCGGATCGCCTGCGACAGAGGGTGGCGGCGGCTGGATTCGGTACCACGCGCATCCAAGTCGATCAGGGAGCGCCGGGTTCTCTGCACTTGGCCGACAGCGTTGCCGATGTTGTGATCGCGAGAAACGAACTCCGTGTTCCGAATACCGCGGAGCTGTTACGCGTCCTGCGTCCTGGGGGCCGCTTGCTGTTGGGGCGACAAGAGCGCGTCAAGGCAGCGCCCGAGGGTTTGGATGACTGGACCCATCCCATGCATGGTCCGGACAACAATCCCCGTTCTCTCGATCGTTTGGCGCGGGCGCCCTACCTGACCCAGTTCCTGGCGAATCCCCGCTATGGGCCGGCGCCCCAGTCGACCGTTGCGGCCGCCGGCCGGGTGTTCAAGGCCTTCGGTCATGTGGCCTGGCATGCGCGGGAGGAGCCCTACCTGAACACGTTGGTCGCCTTCAACGGATTCAACGGGACGATCCTCTGGAAGCGACCGTTGCCCGAGGGCCTCATGGTGCACCGAAACACCATGATCGCCACGGAGGACACGCTCTTTTTTGGTGACCATCAATCCTGCAAACGGATTGACACGATCACGGGGAAGATCAAGAGCGAGATCGTCCCTCCGCTGGACGTGGCGGGGGGGACCTTCTGGAAGTGGATGGCGCTCGAGCAGGGCACGCTCTATGCGCTGCTGGGCGAAGCGGAAAAAATGGACAATACGCTCCGCTGGAAGCGTGATGCCCACGGCTGGCCCTGGAACGGCATTTCCAAGGGGTTTAATCAGCCTGAGCACGCCTGGGGCTTCGGTCACAACCTGTTGGCCATCGATCCCGAAACGCAGGCCGTTCTCTGGCACTATCGGGAAGAGGAGCCCATGGACGGTCGGGCCATGTCCATGAAGAACGGGAGGATCTTCGCCTTTCGCTTTGGGGCCTACCTGACCTGCCTGGATGCGCAGACCGGTCGGGTCCTGTGGCGTAAGACCAAGGCGAATGCACCGGAGTTCTTCGCCACCCTGGGCGAGTATCAGAACCGCCAGAGCTGGCGGACCAACTGGCGGACCGCGGTGTATCTCACTTGCGGCGAGCACGCGCTCTACTTTGCCGGTACGCAACTGGGCAAACTGCTGGCCGTGTCTGTCGAAGACGGCCGCATTCTCTGGCAGCATCCTTATGACAATTTTCAGTTGATCCTTCAAGAGGATGCGCTCTATGCCATCAGCGGCCCCTGGGGCAACAACGTGAGTCGCAAGTTCGATCCTCTGACCGGCAAAGTGCTGGCCGAGTTGCCCACGGGGCGTCGGGCCTGTACCCGGATCGTCGCCACCGAGGACAGCCTGCTCTACCGCGCCATGGGGGGGTCGGTTCGCTTCGATTTGGCCGACGACCTGCCCCGCTGGGTGTCACCCATGCGGCCTTCCTGTCACGATGGTGTCACCGTGGCCAACGGCCTGCTCTACTGGTGGCCCTATGCCTGTGACTGTCAATTGACACTCAACGGTCTAACCTGTCTGGGACCGGCCGGTGACTTCGACTTTGTCCCCGACAAAAAGCTCCCGGATCGACTGCAGCAAGAGGGCGGGACGATCCCTCCGCAGGAGACTGACGCATCCACCCCCGCGGATTGGCCCACCTTCAGGGCCAACAATCAGCGAAACTGTGTGACCCGCGCGACCCTGCCACGCACGAGTCGCCTCCTGTGGCAAACCAAACCCAGTACACTCGCCGGGGTGCGTCCCACCGCTCCGGTCGTGGTGGGGAATCGGATCTTGCTTGCGGATTCCGAAGGGGTGGTCCGGGCCTTGGATGCCACCACGGGCAAGGAGCAGTGGCGGGCCACGACCGGCGGAGAGATCCGCATCGCGCCGACCGTCTGGCAGGGACGCGTCTTGGTCGGCAGTGGCGATGGCTGGCTTTACACCTATGACGCCGCCGACGGGCGACTCCTCTGGCGCTTGCGCCTGGCGCCGCGGGAACGGAAGATCCCCGTGTACGGCAAACTGCTGTCTACCTGGCCCGCGGCCAGTGGCGTACTCGTCGAGGACGATACGGCCTATGTGGCCGCCGGCCTGGTGAACTACGACGGAACCTATGTCTATGCCCTGGATCCCGTGACCGGGTCTCTGCGCTGGTGCAATAGCACCTCCGGTCACCTCGATCCTCAGGCCCGTACCGGTGTCAGCGTGCAGGGACACCTCTTGCTGCACCAGGATCGACTCTACCTCGCGGGGGGCAACGCGGTCTCGCCGGCGGTCTACCGCGTCCAGGACGGCGCTTGCCTCAACGACCCGGCCGCGCTGGCGAACTGTGAGTCGACGAGTCCACGGGGATGGGAACTCTATCTGGTGGGAGAGCGGGTGATTGCCTGCGGGCGTCCCTTCTATGCCGATCCGGATATCCCCGTCTATGACCACACGGTCACCAAGAAGCTGCTCCATGCCTCCGCGGGAGTGCATGATATTGTCTGGCAGGACAACCGCAAACTCCTCTGCTATCCGCCCCTCAGTAAGGAGGATCTGAGCCGGTGCGTGACGGATGAGAAGATCCCCCGCCATATCACCCAGGCATGGGGTCAATTCAAGGTCTCCGAGAAACCGCGCTGGCAACGGGAGGTCCCGGGCAGCCTGGCCCTTGCCCTGTCGTCCGAGCTAGTGGTCGTCGCGGACGCGTCCAAGGTTTGGGCCCTTTCGCTTGAAACCGGCAAACGGCTCTGGCAGGAGTCGCTCCCGGCCTCGCCCGTTCCCTGGGGGATGGCGGTTGATCGCAGGGGCCGTGTTATACTGACCCTCGTGGATGGTCGTGTTGTGTGTGTGGGTGAATCTTAGAGCACCTACGCAAAATGACTCTGCATTCAAACGGCTTATTCTGCGTCTGGACGGCGTCAGGCTCCATCGACCGTCCTCGGACGGCCTGCTTCGCCTTCCTTGCCAGTCGCAGAAACGCTC
>JADFHU010000710.1 GCA_022567055.1 Planctomycetota bacterium | reverse complement strand
GCTGCGGGAGTTGCCGTAGTTTCCGTCATTGAGAAACCTCAATTCATGCCGGTTGGCCTCGGTCATGCTTCCCGATGTCTGGCTCACGGCGCCGGCGCTGGCTAGGGCGATGTTATTCCCCGCGGTGTTGAAAACCTCCAACTCATCAATGCAGGGTTCACGCCGATTGTTGGCCATGGTGCTCAGTATGGTGAATCGAATCTGCCTGGCTTTCACCGGGGCGAAACGGTCGGTGTTTTCGTCCGGTTGAACGCTGGGTCGCAAGGGTGGAACAAAAGTCAGTATGGACATCGTTTCCGGGCTCAATCCGGCCTCGAGGGTGTAGGCGGTGGCCAGTCGATCCTGGTATTTTTCGGTACGGTCTCGTCCCCAGACGATTCGATTGATCCGCATCTTTTCCGGGAGTTCAAAGAGTACCCAACCCTGGCCCGGTTGATTCGAGATCCAGCTCCGGCTGTTGCCATATTGCCCGTCGTTGACGAATTTCAGTTGATGGTTTTTCGAGGCACGACTACCGGATGCCGTGACCCTGGTGCCGAAACTGGCCAGGGCGACATTGCGCGGGGGATTCTCATCGGTGAAGATCTCGAACTCGTCGAGACAGGGTTCAATGAGACCGAGTGACGGGTGCAGGTTCGCATCATGAATGGTGAACCGGACGAACTTCGCCCCAAGCGCTGCAAATGATTCGGTGTTCATCTTGGCGTTGCTCGGCGCACGGGATGTTGACCCAACGTGAGCCTGAGGCACAAAACGGGCAAGCTGGATATCGATGTCCGTGGATCGCGCTTTGAGCCGATCGGCTTGTTTACGCCTGGCTTCAGCTTCAGGCCTGCGCCAGGGACGGTCCTTATATTCCACCCCGGCGACGAAGGCCTGCATGGCGTAATAGTCTTTTTGTGAGATCGGGTCGAACCTATGGTCGTGGCAGCGTGCGCAGCCGACGCTCAGTCCGAGAAAGGATTGTCCGATGTTGACCACGATCTCGTCCAGCGCGTCCTGGCGGGCGAGGCGCTTTGACGGTTCATCCTGACCGATCTGTCCTGGCAATAACACGGATGCGGTGACGAGGAATCCCGTGGCGGCGTCTGCGCCGGTCGCGTCACCCGCAATCTGTTCGCGGATGAATTGATCGTAGGGCGTGTCCTGGTTAAAAGCGCGAATCACGTAGTCGCGATAGGGCCAGGCATTCGGGCGTTCGGTATTCACTTCGAAGCCATGCGTATCCGCGAAGCGTACCACATCGAGCCAATGCTGTGCCCAGCGCTCCCCGTAGCGCGGCGATGCGAGTAAGTCGTCGACCACCCATTCGAAGGCGTCCGGTGATGTATCCTTCAAAAACTCGGCCATCTGTTCGGGAGTTGGCGGCAGTCCTGTAAGGTCGAGTGAAACGCGGCGAAGCCAGGTGGTTCGATCGGCGGGTGGCGCCGGCTTCAGTTTAGCGTGTTCGAGTTGGGCGAGAATATACCGATCGATGACGTTACGCGGCCATCCAGCGTTCCTTACTTCGGGAGGCTCGGAAATCTTCAGCGGTTTAAACGACCAATGATCCTGTTTAACCTCGTCAATTCCATCTGGCCATTTCGCCCCTTCATCAATCCAGCGGGATATGGTTTCGATTTCGCCGGTCGACAGGGCAGCTCCTTCGCGCGGCATGCGTTCTTTGGGATTGTTTTCGGTGATGAAGTGGAAGAGGGGACTTTGTTTGGCATCGCCCGGGATAATATCGGGTCCGTGATGACGCCCGCCTTTGAGCGCGGAGGCTTTCACATCCAGTCTCAAGCCCGACTTCTTTTCCGTTGCGCTGTGACATGTGTAACAATGCTGTTGAAAAATGGGGCGCACCTCCCGGGCAAAATCCACGGGGGCGGCGTCGGCCATAGGAAGAACCAACACGATACTGATGAATAAAACGAGGATCTTCATGGGTCAGCGCTAGGGATTTCCTTCTTTAAACAAGTCAGTGAAGAATCGTTTCGCAAGGTGGTCCACATGGCTTTCGATCGGGCGCGTCGTCCTCCGGAAAACCCGGCCTGCAAGGACGCAGTCTTTTCGGGTCGAATAAATGCAGCAGAGCGGAATGCCCGGGTCATGCCGGCACCGGATTGTAACTGAATAGGAAACTTACTGATAGGAACTGTGATTCACTGATTCTTCAACCATAGAACTGATTGTACCCTTGAGGGAAAGGTAGATCAAAGGGGAATTATCACGGTTTTTCCTATGATGGTGTCAACTTTTACTACTACCGATGTTCCCGGTGGAACAAATGTAGGCATCTACGGGACTGACGGAGGCAATCTTGTCGGCTTCTACTGTACTTGTCAACCATGAATGGGACCACCACTGAGCAGCTGATTTCCCACGGACGTTTCCTCACAAAAATGGCTGTCACTTGCTTCGTTCATTGAATCCGATGCGCCCCAATATTTTTTGAAAATGGCGTTAATCAGCCCAAAATGGGAGGTCATTTGGGCTCAATCCTCGCAGAATCAGCATCTGTGGTGACAAAATGGAGTCATACAATTCAAGGTATGAATTGGCTTTAATCTGGTCAAAAAGAGGGTCACTTAGGACATAGTTTCTGGTTGGAAAACTGTTGTCGTTTCATCGACCAATGCGGTCCCGTTATTGATCTTTCTAAAGGGACTTTACGCGTATATTCTGCCTTCGTACAGTGGTCCCATTGGCCCTTGACAAGTACATCCAGTACCATTAAGGCCGCGGCAAGTCAATCGGGCCTGTTCACGCGAGCCGGCGAGATGCGGTCGATGTGGAAGAGCACATCCCATGCTTTCGCTGGATTCATCTGATGGGGCGGTAGCGCGCTCTCACGCTGCTCCCTCTCCTGGTTCAGCCACTCGTGGACCGGTCCCTCCCGAGGTGCGCGGCGCAGGTCGAGGAGGAACAGCGGTAACCCCACCATTCCGAGACCTTCGTCCAGGCTACCGGGCGGAGAGGGCTTGCTGATCTCCGTCTGGTAGGACACCCACCCTGACGGAGTGCCTTGAGAATAGGTGAAACCGATGCTCAAGTAGTCAGCCCCCAGCATGGATTCGGCGTATTCTCCTAGTGTCGTCTTGCTAGTTCCCCGCCAAAGCATCGGAGACTTCTGCAGATGCGTGTTGTGCGCCCACACGACGATGCGGCCGTCGGGGCCTTCCCTTTGAAGTGCCCACATGAGATTCTCTGCCATCCCTGCGTCTCGGGCTCCCACACGCTCAACTCGCGACTCAGGTGTATCTCC
>JADFHU010000709.1 GCA_022567055.1 Planctomycetota bacterium | reverse complement strand
CAAGATACGCAAGAGGAACTTTGCGGCTCGGGGTTCGGAAGCAGTGCATATGGGGGCCGAAGGCGACACTCCTTCTTAAAGAAGCGTCCGTCGCATCAGACACGTAAACTAAAGTAATCCCTTGTCGTGACAGAGGATAGAGCATGAATATTGGCATACCCAGCGAAACACTGCCCAGCGAGAGGCGAGTCGCGCTCATACCGCAGATTGCTGCGCAGCTGATCAAGATGGGTCATAGCGTCCAGATCCAAACGGATGCCGGATACGCGGCGGGGTATCCGGACGCGGAGTATCAGGAGCGAGGCGCGACAATCCTCAAGGAACGCAAGGGCCTGTTCAAGGAGGCGGAGATCGTGTTCCAAGTCAACGGTCTGGGACTCAATCCGACCAAGGGCAAGGCGGATTTGAAGCTCATGAAGCAGGGACAGATCGTCATCGCCATGCTGGACCCCCTGTGGGCCTGTGAGTCCATGGAGACCTATGCCCAGCAGGGCGTGACAACCTTCGCCCTGGAATTGATCCCCAGGATCACTCGGGCTCAGAGCATGGATATACTGTCGTCCATGGCCACGGTCGCGGGATACAAGGCGGTCCTCCTGGGCGCGAATCAACTCGACAAGATGTTCCCCATGCTGATGACCGCAGCCGGATCGCTGGCACCCGCCAAGGTCTTGGTCATCGGGGCGGGGGTGGCCGGTCTACAGGCCATCGCCACGGCCAAGCGGCTGGGCGCGGTCGTCTCCGGGTACGACATTCGCCCGGTCGTCCGCGAGCAGGTCGAGAGCCTGGGCGCCAAGTTCGTGGAACTGGATCTGCGGACGGAGGGATCGGAGGACAAGGGAGGCTACGCCAAGGCCCAGGACGAGGCCTTTTACACCCGTCAGCGGGAGTTGATGGGCGATGTGATCGCCGAGCACGATTTGGTGATTTCGACGGCGGCCATCCCCGGTCGAAAGTCCCCGGTGTTGATCACCAAAGAGATGGTGCAAAAAATGCAGCCCGGATCGGTGATCGTCGACATCGCCGCGGAACGGGGCGGCAACTGTGAGTTGACCCGCTTGGATGAAACCGTGGAGGTCAACGGCATCACCATCCTAGGACCCGGCAACCTGGCCTCTTCGATTCCCTATCACGCCAGTCAGATGTACGCCAAGAACATCGCGACCTTCTTCAAGAATTTGTTCAACAAAGAGGGGGAGTTCGACCTGAACCTGGACGATGAAGTGATCGCCGAGACCTTGATCACCCGCGACGGCAAAATCGTTAACAAGCGTGTCCAAGAGGCGCTGGAGGCCCGGACAGGCAACTAAGTCAAGCTCTGCTGGCTGCCGCCGGTTAGTCGGTCAGCAACGAAAGGACAGCCCCATTATGGATCAAACCGCCCTACTCGTATCCGGCCTGACCATTTTCATGTTGGCCATCTTCGTGGGCTGGGAAGTCATCACCAAGGTCCCTCCGACGCTGCATACGCCCCTGATGAGTGGCTCCAACGCCATCTCCGGGATCACCATTGTCGGGGCACTGTTGAGTTCCGGGGCGGGTGACATGACCACCGCCAAGATCTTGGGGATGCTGGCTCTGGTGCTCGCCACCGTCAATGTCGTCGGCGGATTTTATGTCACGCACCGAATGCTCAGCATGTTCAAGAAAAAGAAGTAGCCGCCCCGTGGCGCAGCCCAGCAGGAAAAGACCATGGACAATTTGACAAACGTTGCATACATAAACGTTGCATACATCGTGGCCGCCGTTCTCTTCATCATGGGCCTCAAGGGTCTCTCACACCCTCGAACGGCCGTGCGCGGAAACCTGACGGGTGGACTGGCCATGTTGCTCGCCGTGGTGGCGACGCTCTTCCATCACGGCATTGTCGACTTCAAGTGGATCGTCCTGGGAATCGCCGTGGGGGCCGTCATCGGTACCATTCTCGCGGTCAAAATCGAGATGACCGCCATGCCCCAACTGGTGGCCCTCTTCAACGGCTTCGGCGGGTTGGCGTCGGTGATTGTCGCCGCTGCGGCCCTAAGCGAAAACATCGAAGCCACGGCGACGGATCAGGCTTCGACCTCGCTCTCCTTTTCTATCGCCACCATGGCCAGTGGATTCATCGGAGCCGTGACCTTCTTCGGCTCGCTCGTCGCGTTCGACAAGCTACAGGGATTGATCTTGAAGAAGGATCTGCGTTTCCCGGGACAGCAGTTCTTGAATGGGGCGCTCTTTCTGCTCTGCCTGGGACTGGCCTGGTGGGGCGTCATGACTCCCACCTCCTTCGCGCCCTACTGGCTCTTGGTCCTGGCCGCCTTTGGCTTGGGATTCTTCCTGGTAGTGGCCATCGGCGGCGCGGACATGCCGGTCGTGATCGCGCTGCTCAACGCCTATTCAGGCATCGCGGCGGCGGCCACCGGCTTCGTGCTGAACAACTCGGTATTGATCATCGCCGGTTCCCTGGTGGGCGCCTCCGGTGTCATCCTGACGATGATCATGTGCAAGGCCATGAACCGCTCCCTGCCCAACGTCATCTTCGGACGCATGGGCGAGGGTGGCGAAGTGGCATCGGCCGATGAGGTCTATGAGGGCAAGATCAAGAGCACCTCGGGTGACGAAGTCGCCATGCTCATGGACGGGGTGCAACGGGTCCTCATCGTCCCCGGTTACGGCCTGGCGGTGTCTCAGGCACAGCATGCCGTGCGAGACCTGGCCAACCTCCTGGAGGAACAGGATATCACCGTTGAATTCGGCATCCACCCGGTCGCCGGACGGATGCCGGGACACATGAACGTCTTGCTGGCCGAGGCCGACATCGCCTACGACAAGCTCATCGAAATGGACGACGTCAACACCACCATCGGCCAGGTGGACATTGCCATCGTCATTGGTGCCAACGACGTCGTCAATCCCGTGGCCCGGACCGACCCGCAGAGTCCCATCGCCGGCATGCCCATCATCGATGTGGACAAGGCGCGTACCGTCGTGGTGATCAAACGGAGTCTCAGTCCCGGCTTCGCCGGCATCCCCAACCCGCTCTTCGCCGCCGACAACACCCTAATGCTCTTCGGTGACGCCAAAAAGGCCATCCACGAAATCATCGCAGCGGTCAAGGAAGGGCTTTAGGGATGGTATGAGTTCAACTTAGGGATCGGCAAGAAATAAGTTGGACAATTTGGGGTCCAAGTGTGCCCCATATTGGGTCGCGCCCGATTGAGCGAAACCACAGGCGTAGCCGTTCTACGTCGCGGATTTTGCGATTGAGAAGCGATC
>JADFHU010000080.1 GCA_022567055.1 Planctomycetota bacterium | reverse complement strand
GGAAGCGTCCAGTCGATCTCCTCCGCCAGGTACGGGGCCCAACTCAAGTACACGATGGCCTACTATCATTTACCCTCGGGGCAACGCGTGAACAGCCGTGAGTCGCGGGAGAAGTTGGGCAAGAAGGATTGGGGGATCACGCCCGATGTGAAGATCCGCCTGCGGCGGGACGAGCTGGCCGATCTGTGGGATGTGCAGCGTGACAATGCCGTCCTGGTGCAGGCCAATCACGATCATGGCAAGGACACCCTCAAGAAACACCAACTCAAGGAGTTGTTGAAGGTAGACCCCCAGTTGGCCACGGCGATACTCGTTGTGCGCGCCAAGCAGATAGAGGCTGGGCGTGTCGTCGCACATCTAAACTAAGAATAGACCCTTGAACCCTAGCGAAGATGTCAGCAAGTTACAGCAACAACGACGCCGGCGCCGCGACGAGATCAGGGCTTTGGGCGTTGATCCCTACGGTGGACGATATGATGACACCGAACCCTCCACTGCCGTGAAGGCACGCTACATAGAGGAGGACGAAAGCCAGACGGCCAAAGTGGCGGGTCGGATAGTTCTCTTTCGAGACATCGGAAAGTTGATTTTCATGACCCTGCGTGACCGTGTGGGGACCATTCAGGTCGGTCTGAGCAAGAAGATGCTGGGCGACCAGTGGGACTTGGCGAAAAAACTGGAGTTGGGTGACATCGTCGGGTGCGCGGGAAACCTGGCAAAGACCCGCACGGGTGAAATCACGGTCTGGGGCACAGAGGGAGGATTGACCTTCCTGAGCAAGTGCCTCAGTCAACCCCCGGAGAAGTTCCACGGTCTGGCGGATGTCGATCAGCGCTATCGCCAGCGATACGTCGATCTTTGGGCCAATCCGGAGGTGATGGAGCGTTTTCGGACGCGCTGTGCCATCATCGGCACTATCCGTGACCTGCTGGTCGGCAAGGGCTTTCTGGAAGTCGAGACCCCGATGATGCAGTCTATCGCCGGTGGGGCCGCCGCGCAGCCCTTCGAGACACACCACAACAGCCTGGGCCTGGACTTGTATCTGCGGATCTCGCCTGAACTCTTTCTCAAGCGACTTCTAGTGGGGGGCATGGAACGTGTCTTCGAGATCAATCGCAACTTCCGAAACGAGGGCTTGAGCCGCCAGCACAATCCCGAGTTTACCATGATCGAACTCTATCAGGCCTACGCCGACTATCACGTGATGATGGATCTGACCGAGGAGTTGATCTGCTGCTGCGCCGAGGCCCATTGTGAGAGTCTGCAGGTCGAGTTTTTTGGCAAGCAGGTCGATCTGACGGGTCCTTGGCGCCGGGCCAAGTACGCCGATTTGTTGCTGGAGCACAGTGGCTGTGACATGACGGACATCGCGGCGCTGCGGGCCAAGGCCCGCAGCCTGGAGATCAATGAAGGGGGCATGGATGACCTGATCGTCGTCAATGAGGTCTGGGAAGCGACCGTTGCAGACCATCTGGTGAATCCCACCTTCGTGATGGACTATCCGGCACCGCTCTGTCCCCTCACGCGGCCAAAGCCCGAGGATCCGACCGTGGCGGAACGCTTTGAACTCTTTGTCTGTGGCATGGAGTTGGCCAATGCCTACACCGAACTCAACGATCCCGACGTGCAAGAAGAGAATTTCCGTATCCAACTCAAGGGGCAGGAAGACACCATGGCCACCATGGACACCGACTTTATCGATGCCCTGAAATATGGCATGCCGCCGGCGGGTGGCCTGGGTATCGGGATCGATCGGTTGGTTATGCTGCTGACGGGGGCATCCACCATCCGTGATGTCGTTCTCTTTCCCCTGTTGAAACCTAAGGGACCGGCAAGAAATAACTTGGACCTTTGAATGCCCAATTGCACCCCATCTTTGATCGCTTCTCAATCGCGAAATCCGCGACGTAGAACTGCTACGCCTGTGGTTTCGCTCAATCGGGCGCGACCAAATATGGGGCACACTTGGACACCAAATTGCCCAATTTATTTCTTGCCGATCCCCAAGGTCCCCAAGCAGGAACAGGTCGAAGCCAAGTAGGTCAGCCGGGGACAAGCTACTGGACGCTCTCGTGATCGTTGTCGTAATCGTAATCGAAACAGTGAATGGCGCGTTTCGATTACGACAACGACAAGCGCTGCGCTGATCACGACTACGAGGCATAGGCATACGGACTGGCGCCTTTGCGAGAACGATTTTGAGCCAGTCGGACAATATGGATATTGCATGCTGAAACTCCTGTTATGGTCGCGGTATTTGCGCAGACGCAAGGTCGTGTACTTGAGCATCGCCGCGTTGGCGCTGTCTGTGGCCCTGCTCATCGTGGTGTCCAGCCTTTTCACGGGTTTCATCGCAGCCTGCGAGCAGAGTGCAGTGGATGTCCTCGGGGATGTGCTGATCTCCTGCGAGGTCAGGTTCACACAGCATGAGCGACTGATCGAACGGCTGGAGGCCGCCGATCAGGTGCAAGCGGCCACCGCCGTGATGCCCACTCAGGGACTGCTTCATCTGGGCCAGGGCAATGTTCGCGCTGTGCAGATCTATGGGATCGAGCCGGAGCGATTCGCTAAGGTCATCCACTTTCGCGAGTCTCTGCGGGGGACCGTTGGATTGGCCTCCCTGGCGTCCTCCCCAGGGTCGGCGATGAATGGCTTTGTCAGCATCGGTGTGGTGACGGAGCCCAATGAGCTGACCGATGAGTACGATTATGCGCGTGCTCGAGAGACACTGGGTGATAGGGTCGTATTGACCACGGGATCGCTGCAGAGAGAGGACGCCCAGGCCGCGAACCGAGGCCCCGTCCGGCCCAGGCGTGCCAGTTTTCCATTCGTCGTGGCGGATGTGATTCGTTCGGGCCATTTCTTCTTTGACCGGGACTCTGTGTTCCTGCCGCTGGACCGTCTCTGCCGAGAACTCGATCCCTCCGCCGAAGAAGCCTATGTGCGGCGCGTGCAGATCAAGCTGTCCCCGACTGCGGAGAGGGCCAGTGCCATTGAAGAGATCAAGTCGATATGGCAGGCCTTCGGCGAGAGCACGGGCTATAACACTCAGTCGAGGGATGTGACCACCGCCGTCGAGCTGCAGGCCCGCTATGTGGGCGAGATCCGCAAACAGATGGGCATGCTCATGGTGATCTTTGGCATCGTGGACGTGGGGGTCATCGCCCTGATTTTCTGCATTTTCTACATGATCGTCCGCCTCAAGCAGCGGGACATCGGCATCATTCGGAGCTGCGGTGGTTCGGCCGGGGCTGTGGCATCCATTTTCCTAGGATTCGGTGCGGCGGTGGGGTTGGTTGGAGCCCTGCTCGGCGTGCTGCTGGGCTATTGGTTTACCGCCAACATCAATCGGATCGAGGCATGGGTTGCCAAGGCCTTCGGACTCAATCTGTGGAGCAGCAGTCTCTATGTCTTCGAGAAGATCCCTGACACGATGGATTGGGGCTCAGCCGGATTCATCGGGCTCTCTGCCATTGGGGCGGCTTCGGTCGGTGTGCTCATTCCGGCCCTCCTTGCCGCCCGCACCCGTCCCGTCGAGGTACTGAGATATGAGTGAGGTTGCCGAAGCCTGGAAGGTTGAACGGTCGCTCTTATGTACAAGATTATCCTACCCTTGCGCTACCTGGTGAAACGCAGGATTACCCTATTGGCGGTTTCGGCCGTGGCGCTGAGTGTGTTTATTGCATCCGTGGTGCTGACCGTGATGCATGGTTTGGTCGGAGACTTCAAGGAGAAGAATCACCTTTTTGTCGGCGACTGTGTCGTCAGCACTCCATCCCTGGTGGGGTTCGCCTATTATGAGCCCTTTGTGGAGCAGTTGGAGGCCATGCCTCAGGTGGCGGCCGTGTCGGCGGTGGTCAAGAGCTACGGCCTGTTCACCATGGGCTCCGGGGACAGTGGCGGGGTGCAGATTGTGGGCATAGATCCGATTCGGCACGGTCGGGCCACCGGTTTTGCCGCCGGTATTCACTACCACGCCGGGAACCTGGCTGCGCTGTTTGAACCGGAGTATGATCCCAATCTGCCGGGCTGCGTATTCGGCATCGATCGCATCGTTCGCAAGGATGACGATGGGGCGTACCTGTATAAGCCCTCCGTCCCTCCCTTGGGACTTGACATCACCTGCTTTCCCCTGACGGCTAAGGGGGCTCTGTTAGGATTAGGCTCCGTCAGCAGCAAACGCTTCTACCTGAGCGATGTCTCCTGGTCGGGGCTGGCCCGTATTGACGATCACTATGTGTATCTGCCCCGTGGGGACGCCCAGCGACTCTGCGGCATGGCGGGGCGGGACAAACGGATCAGCGCGATTCACATCAAGTTTTCGGATGGCGTCACGCTGGAGGAGGGGACCGAACGGGTCCGGGACCTGTGGACGGACTACCGGGAGAACCGATCGGGCGCCTCGCTCGCCTACCTGATGGACACGGTGACTGTCTCGGATTGGAAGCGGTACCGGCGTGCCTCCATCGCCGGGATGGAGAAGGAGGAGACGGCGATGATCATTCTCTTTGTCCTGGTTGGGATTACGACCGTCTTCATCGTGTTTGTCGTCTTCTATATGATCGTGACCCACAAGGTGAAGGACATCGGCATCCTCAGGAGCATGGGCGCCTCCAGCTTGGACGTCATGGCCCTGTTCGGCGGTTTTGCCTGTCTGGTGGGTCTCTGCGGGGCGGCGCTGGGGCTGTTGGGGGGCTGGCAGTTCCTGCGCAAAATCAACGCCTTGGAGGATTGGCTCCACTACCACGTCGGGTTTCAGGTCTGGGATCGAACCATGTTTGCAATCGGTGACATCCCCCATGACATCGAACCCGCGGTGATGGGGGCGATAGGGATTTCCGCCCTCTTCGCCTGTCTGTTCGGGGCCCTCTTACCCACCTGGCAGGCGGCTCGTTTGAGGCCCATCGAAACTTTGCAGGTAAACCAGATATGACGGACCAGAAGAATCATAGAGGTCAGAGACTTGCACAAGTCCTATCAAATGGGCTCTACCCGCGTCAACGTATTGGAAGGGGCGAATCTTTCGGTCCGTCGGGGTGAGTTTCTGGCCATCCTCGGAGCGTCGGGAAGCGGCAAGAGTACCCTGCTGCATCTCCTGGGGGGGCTTGACTGGCCCGACCTGGGTCGAGTCCTATTCGAGGAGCAGGATCTACGCGCCTACCGGCGCGGTCGGCTCAATCGATTTCGCAACCGGACTGTGGGGTTTGTGTTCCAGTTTTACCACCTCATCGATGAGTTCAATGTCAGGGAGAATGTTCTCTTGCCGGCGATGGTCGGCAAGAGCGTGCTGGCCTGGTTGGCCGGCCGGTCCACGCCGAAAAGAAGGGCCGATGAGCTGATTGAGCTGGTGGGATTGCAGGATCGTGCTCTTCACAAGCCCTACCAGTTGTCGGGAGGGGAACGTCAGCGCGTGGCCATCGCCCGCGCCCTGATGAACCGCCCCGAGTTGCTCTTGGCCGACGAGCCCACAGGAAATCTTGACTCTGCCACAGGAAACGGTATCTTACAAATCTTTGAGCAACTAAACCGAGCCGGCCAGACCATTGTCATGGTGACCCATGACGAACGAATTGCACAGATGGCCACACGTGCGGTGGTGTTGGTGGATGGCAAGACAGTTGAAAGGCGGGTGGGTTAGCCGTTCCTAGTGCTGTGGCCTTGTTTTTGGAGCAATCCGTATGGGCTTGAAGGTTTGGTTGGGCGATGCACTCGTTGAGGAGGCGGATGCGAAGGTCTCTGTCTTTGATCACGGGTTGCTCTATGGCGATGGTGTGTTCGAGGGCATCCGCGTTTACAACCACAAACTATTCGAGTTGGACGCCCACCTCGATCGGCTCTTCGAGTCGGCATTGGCGATTCGATTGACCCACCCCATGAGCAAGGCCCAACTCCTGGGGGCGATACAGCAGACGGTCGAGGCCAATGGCATCGTGGATGGCTATATCCGTCTCGTGGTCACGCGCGGCACGGGCACCCTGGGATTGAACCCCTTGGTCTGTAAACGGGGCATGGTCATTATCATCGCCAGTACCATCCAGCTCTATCCGGAAGAACTCTATGAGCAGGGGATGAAGATCATCAGCGCGTCCACCATGCGGAACCATCCCATGGCCCTGCCGCCTCAGGTGAAAAGCCTCAACTACCTCAACAATATCTTGGCCAAGATCGAGGCCCTGGATCACGGCGTGATGGAAGCCATCATGTACAACCATCAGGGCAATGTGGCAGAGGCCACCGGGGACAACGTGTTTGTCGTCAAGGGGGGCGTCATTTACACACCACCGGTCTCGGCCGGTTCCCTGGCGGGCATCACACGGCGTGTGGTCATCTGCCTGGCCCAGGAAGAGGGGCTGGAGGTGGTTGAAAGAGACCTGACACGTTGCGATCTCTACGTGAGTGAGGAGTTTTTTCTCACGGGCACGGCTGCTGAAGTCATTGGCATCGTCGAGATCGACGGACGCAGGATTGGCGCGGGTCGACCGGGCCCGATCACCAAGTTACTAAGAAAGCGATTCTTTGATTATGCCCAAGGTCTATCAGGATAGTTCAAAGTACGACTCCTACGCGCAAGTGTCCGCCTTGGCAGCCGTGCGCGAGGAGATGGACCGGGTCAAGACCTGCATCGATGCCCACGTGCGGAATGACATGCAGATCGCAGACTTGGAGCCGCTGCTGGAACATGTGACCGCACGGACCGGTAAGATGATTCGTCCGGGATTGGTCCTGCTGGCCGGCAGGGCCTGCAACGGCGTGCAGCCGGACCACATCAAGGGCAGTGCCGTCATGGAGATGCTTCATTTCGCGACCCTGCTGCATGACGACGTCATCGATCAAAGCCCGCAACGGCGGGCTCAGCCCACCGCCAACGCCATGTGGGGCAACGAGACAGCCATCCTCTTGGGCGACTACCTGCTGACGGTCGTATTCAACCTCTGTACGGAACTGCCGACCGAGTGTGCGCGGGTCGTGGCCAGGACCACCTCACTCGTCTGTCGGGGGGAGCTGCGTCAGACACTGGCCTGCGCCGATTGGGACATCACGGTCTCGCAATACCTCGAGATCATCAGTGACAAGAGCGCTTCCTTCTTCGAGGGATGCTGTCGCCTGGGCGCCATGTTGGCGGGTGGCACGGCAGGCGAGGTAGAGGCGCTAGCCCGCTACGGGCTCCACGTCGGCATCGCCTTTCAGATCGCCGATGATCTGCTGGATATCTGGGGAGATCAAGGCCAGATTGGCAAGTCTACCGGGAGTGACATCCACAAGAACAAGGCCACGCTGCCGATCATTCGTCTCTTGGAACTGAGCGACGCCCAGGAGCAGGAAGATCTCATTAACTCCCTCGAATCCCTGACCTTCGATTTGACATCGCTCCAGGCGTGTCTGCTTGAGAGAGGGTGCCTTGACTATGCCCGCGAGATCCTGGATCAGCATATTGACCGAGCCATCACGGCTTTGGGGGGACTCGATGAATCGGACACTGGGAGGGCGTTCATCGAACTAGCCCATTTCCTGGGGCATCGTGAGGTGTGACGGAGCCTGGGCTAGCGCATGACCCACTGATGGCCCCGGTACACAATGTCGCTGTTGGAGCGCCAGGCAGCGTCCCCTTTCAGGTGGTAGCGTAACTCGAGCGTCTTCCTCAGATAGACCCTCTGGGAGGTGTCTCCCGTTCCCGGGGGGTTGACGACTGCCGTCTCGTTGCTCAGACCCGTGATGAATAGTTTGACGTTTTTGGCGCCGCTGTCGAAATCCGACCAAATCAGGGCCATATCTCTCGCATTGTCCTCCCCCTGAAGGATGCGATTGTCCGCGGCGGCCAGGGATACCAGCAGAGGGTATTTGTCCCGGTATAGCGTTGCTACGATTTCGAAAATCTCTTGGGGCACCCGCTTGCCGGCCGGCAGAATCTCAAAGGATTCGGTCATCAGATCGCACTGAGGGTAAAACTCAATGTCTTTGCCCGTATTGTTGTTCACCGTCAGGATAAGATACCAGAAACGGCGAGGCTTGCTCTGTTCGCTGGGTTGATAGACGATCTGTTGGAGGTGTTCAAAGGTGGCATCCGCCGTCCAAAGCAGCGGTCCCTGTACGATAGCAGGTTTTGGTGCCGCGTGGGAAAGAACAGCGGACAGTAATACCACCGCCCACGCTGTCTTGAGCATGCTTTTCATCCTGTATCCTCGAAGGAAAACGACTGATCCAATTTGCTTACAAAACACCCTTGGAACGCCTATTTTACAGGAAATGGGCCGGGCAACCAAGGGTTTTTTGGCAGGGTGCGTGCGAGGTGCCGGGACAGAGTTTTCTGTTGCGTTTGATGCTCGGTCTGGAAGAAGCCAAGCCGTGGGGTCGGCTCCACAGCCTTGGTCGCAAACTGGTGAATCGGTCCGGGCACAGACCGAGACGTGTGACGATTTACCTGATTCGATGAATGAATCCGATAAGAACCTTGTTCCCGTCACTGACGTCAATGGGCCAGTTGCTCCCATAGCTCAAGTGCTGGAACTCCAAGTAGATGTCGTTGTGCTTGGTAATCTCGCGACGAACACCTAGAAGCAGCCCTGTGGCGGTGTCGCTGTCCGTGTGGGCCGGATCCCCGGTCAGGTCTCGGTCAAACCATCTGTAAAGGCCTCCTACGTAGGGTACGTAGAGCCCATCGGGGAAGATGTGATACCGAAACTTGAGATCGACGTAGTTGACCGTGTCTTCAATGGAACCGACTTCTCTCCTTTCATGTCCCACGGCGATGCCGAGCTGGATCCGCCGTGTGACCTGTTTGGCGACGCCGAGGCCAATCTCGAAGATATCCCTGTCTGCTACCCCATTGGCACCGCTCTCCGAACTCCATCTGAAGTTGAAGTCGTAATCGTAATCGCCCTGCTTGATAGCTGCAGACGCGTCACACGTGAACAGGGCGAGTACACAAACAATGAAAATAGAGCGTTTCATGACAGTTCCCTTTCTGAAATCCAGATCTCGGCCTCCCGCACAAAGATCCCAAATCCATCTCAAATATCCCAGTATCTATATACTACTATAACTCAAATACACCATATTGTCAATAGCCGACTTGACACAGGATTCATCGGCTGATGCTTTGCGGGGCGTTTGATAAAATGGGTACTTTTTGAGGTAATAAATAGGGGTTCAATAAAAGCGGAACAGACGATAGTATGAATACGGTGACCCTCGAAAAAAGTCGTTGACCCATTGCAGGTGCCGGGTCTCTCGCCGGGAGACCGCTTTCCTGTCCATCGAGTTTTCAGACAGAGCCTAGCGTTTCAGAACCGCTGACATGACGGAATCCAACGAAACCAGGAGCCTTTTTTCCTCGGTGGAAGAGGCAAATCTGTCCGCCGTGGCCCCCCTGGCGCTCCGCATGCGTCCGCGCGTCCTTGAGGATTTCGTGGGGCAGAGCCATTTCCTGGGCCCCGATAAGTTGCTGTCACGCATGTTGCGTGCGGATCGGCTCACGAGCTTGCTCTTCTGTGGACCACCGGGTGTCGGTAAGACCTCCTTGGCGCGGGTCATTGCCCGAAAAACGAAAGCCAGCTTCTCTGCCCTCAGCGCGCCCTCTGCCTCCGTCACGGACATTCGCGCGATTATCGCGTCGGCTCAGGACCGCCTGGCCACGGGAAGGGGCCGTACGATTCTCTTCATCGATGAGATTCACAGATTCAACCGGGCGCAACAGGATGTGCTGTTGAAGGATGTGGAGGAAGGGATACTGACTCTCATCGGCGCCACCACCGAAAACCCCTATTTTTCCCTGAACAGTGCACTGGTTTCGCGGAGCACCCTGTTCCAGTTCGAACCATTGAACCAAGAAGAGGTCCTCAACTTGCTCAGGGTCGCCCTTACCGATACTGATAGGGGTTTAGGTAAGCAGCGGATAGAGGTGGACGTTGCTGCGCTCAGGTTTCTAGCCGTCACCTGTGCCGGCGACGCACGGAAGGCGCTCACGGCCCTCGAGGTGGCCGTGCTCTCGCAGGGGCAGACCGAGCCCAAGCAGATTGGCCTGAAGGTGGTCAAGGAGTCGATGCAACGCAAGGCCATACCCTACGATGGGACAGGGGATACGCATTACGATCTGGCCAGTGCGTTTCAGAAGAGTATGCGCGGGTCCGATCCTGACGCGACCCTCTATTGGCTGGCGCGTATGATCGTCGGAGGAGAGGAGGTCCGTTTTATCGCTCGGCGGATTGCGGTCTGTGCTGCTGAGGATGTGGGTAATGCCGATCCGACGGCCACGATCCTGGCCGCCAGCGCCCAGCAAATCGCCGAGTTTGTGGGCCTGCCCGAGGCGCAGCTTCCCCTGGCGCAGGCGGCCATTTACGTGGCCTGCGCCCCCAAATCCAATGCCTCCTCCGCGGGGATGTTCAAGGCCCTGCATGCCGTGGAAAATGAACCCATCAAGCCGGTTCCCCTTCATCTCAAGGATCGTCACTCCACCGGCGCGGGGAAAGCCGGTGTCGCAGCAGAGTATCACTACCCGCACGACGATCCCCGGGGTTTTGTCGTGCAGGAGTACCTGCCCAACCACACGGAGACCTATTATTCGCCGACAGATCGAGGGCGTGAAAGAAACATCCGTCTGTATTTACAAAGCCTGCAATCATTGATACAAGATCAGGGTAGGACCGATGACCATGCTGGAGCATAGGGAGGCCTCGCAGTTGAAAGCGGACTTGCGCCGGGTCGTGCGCAGGCGTTTGCGGCGGATGTCACCAGAGCATCGGCAGAAGAAGAGTTCGTTGGCAACTCGCAATTTGATCGGGACTCCGGCATTCCGGGAGGCAGCGGTGGTGATGGTGTATCTCTCTTTGGAGTACGAGGTGGATACGGGCCAAATCATACAAGCAGCGTGGGAACAGAAGAAGGCCGTTGCCGTGCCCAAGATGCGTTGGGCCGAGAGTATCATGCTTCCCGTTCGACTGAATTCGCTGGGCGACCGATTCAGTGAAGAGGTCTCTGGGCTACGAAACCCAGTCTCCGAAGATCAGGTTCCGGTGGACAAGATTGATCTGGTGGTTGCGCCACTCCTGGCGATGGATGACCAGGGAAACCGACTCGGCCAGGGCGGCGGTCACTACGATCGTTTTTTTGCGAGCGCCCGGCTAAGCGCTATACGTTGCGGACTCGCCTTTCACGAGCAGAGGGTCGACCGCGTCCCGACGGTTGAGACAGATCAGCCCCTGCACATGCTGGTCACCGACACAGAAACTCGCTATATAGGCTCATTACGCTAAAGGAGTGTACAGATGGCACGCCGCTATTCAGGTTCAAGTCGCCGATTTAGGACTCAAAAAAAACGCCGAGGGACGAATCCCATGCGGACCTACGTGGTGGTCGCCCTGGTACTGGCCGCAGTCGCCTACGGTATCAGTCGGCTACTACCGGATTCTCCCAATGAGGACACCATTTCGGCGATGGATCTGCGCCCGATTCATGGCGCTGACGCCAATGTGGGCGGCGGCGACCTCGTTCACTCGGCAACCGGAGCTGTCAGCGGGCAGGGAGTGCGTGACGACGACTCCGAGGCGACCAAACCGCCGCGGCAGATTCCGGACAATCCCAAGGTTCTGGAAGTAATGCGGGCCGCGCAGAGCGAATACCTCCAAGATCCCTCTCGTGTCGTTGACCTGAGAGAGCGACTGAATGACATGCTCATGAACATGGAGATGGGACCGGATCAACGCGACGGGATCCAGCATGAGATGGAAAAGCTGTCCGCTAAGTGGCTGTTCAGTGAGAAGGTCTACCCAGGTGATTCTCTCTGCGAGACCTATAGGGTCCAATCTGGCGATATACTGGAAAGAATTGGCAAGCGTCACAAAGTGCCGGCTGAGATTCTCCAGACCATTAACGACATACCACGGCCGGAGGACCTGCAGGCGGGCCGAAAAATCAAGGTGATCAACGGTCCATTTCACGTCCGCATTCGTCGCCGAAATCAACCGGACATCCACTTTCCGCGATTTGGAAGCGCCCCCTCGTTCGACTTCGCCCGTTTCGACAAGGCGTTCAAGAAATCCTCAAAAAAAGCAGGCAAGGAGCAGTACCTCGTCCCGTACTTCATCTCGAGTCATCCGGGCAGTGCGGTGGAAGACATGATCGAGCTGGCGGTTTTCTTGAAACAACGGGGATATCGGCCGCGTCAAGTCCAAGATTTCATTCCGGCGCCGATGGACGTCGCCACCTCGATCTATCACACCGGTCTCGACCCGTTCACGATGAAACCGGTTTCGACGCCGCGGCGGCTGAAGGACCGCGCGACCCAG
>JADFHU010000708.1 GCA_022567055.1 Planctomycetota bacterium | reverse complement strand
AGCACCAGACAACACACGACCATCCCCTCAAACGCGCCATGCCCCGACCCCGGTCCCGGTCCCGGGTGCCACGCGCCTCTCATGGCGTCCCCTTGATCCGCTCGTAAAACTGCCGATACTGGACATTCCGAGGGGCTAACTCCACAGCCTGCCGGATCGCCACGAGGGCGCTGTCACGCTCATTCCGCCCTTCGCAGATCGTGGCCAATAGATGGAAGTTGGAGGCGCTGGGGGCCAATTTGATCAGCGCGGAGGCGAGTTCTTTCGCCCGCGGCAAATTAGGCCGTACTTCCAGATAGAACCTCGCCAGGGCCTGGTATCCTTCCGGCCGATCCGGGCTCACCTCAACCACTTTGGCATAGGCCTCTTCCGCCGCATCCCATCGTCTGGCGTCTTCGTGGAGTTGTCCTAGGAAGAAGTAGGCAACGCCGTTGGTCGGTTGGATTGTGACAATTCGTTGGTAGAGAGTCCGCGCCTCAGCGGGGCGCTCGTTCCGCAGATAGAGATCGGCCAACCCAAAACAACTGGCCAAGTTTTGCGGGTCCAGAAGGAGGGCACGCTGCCAAAGCAGCATGGCTTGGCCGTCACGCTGGCGGGCATTGTAGACGCGGGCAATATCGGCATGGGTGTGCGCGACGCTTTTGCGCGTGATCTCCAGTGGCCGGAATCTGACTCGCTCCACCTTGGCCTGCTCTCTCGCCCGGGCCTCTACCTCGCTGAAGGTGCGCCGATGCCGGGCCGATTGTTCGGCAAGGCCTAGCCCCGCGCAGGCCGTCGCCAGTCCATAATAGGGCCTGGCGAGATCCGGCTGCAGGGCCACGGTTTTCTCATAGGCAGCCCGCGCCTTGGCATAATTTTGTTGCTCGAGATAGATGTCGCCCAACAGGGTGTAGTTGTCAGGGGCCTGTGGATAGATCGCAACGTTCTTACCCAGCTCGGCGATCGCCTCCTGAAGCATTCCCTCAGACTTCAGAGCCTCTCCCAAACGATAGTGGACTCCGGTCAGCCGAGGACCGTGTTGAATGGCCCGACGAAAGTGTGCCACCGCCCGCGCATGCTGACCCGTCTGCTGGGCAATACGTCCCAACTGGTCGTGGGCGTCCGCACGCCGCGGCTGGAGCCTGAGACAGGCTTCGAGATGTTGGACGGCGCTGACGCTATCGCCCTGCTCCTGATGGGCCATGGCCAGGAGGAACCGGGCGTCCCCGTCGTGGGGAAAGGCGTCTGCGAGCAACTGGGCCAGGTCAAGCTGCTCCTGTCTGAGCAATCGGTCCTTTTCCTCTGGCGTCAGCGCGGGATCCAAAAGCGGGACAAAAAGGGCTCGAATCTCGGATGAGGCTGACTCGCTTAGCGCTTCCCGTTCGCCGAGTCCTCCGTTCGTGCCCGGTTGGGTGGCGACATCACGGAGGTCGGTTTTCTGCAAGAAAAGCACGACCCCGAACACCGAGGCGATCCCGAGGAGAAGCAGTGTTGGCGACAGAACTCGACGGGGCCGCATCTGTTTCGATGCATGCACCTGTGCCTGAGCCCCCTGGGGTTTCGTTCGCCTTAGGCCTGGTCTGCGTCGTGCCATAAGGATGCATTCCCAGACTTTCGCTGTCTTGCGGTTTCCTTCCAGTCGTGAGGGTCCGTGTATGATAGCCATGGTGTCGTATTCACGGGCGCTTGTCAATTGCGCGTGTGGTTGCGCGTGTGGTCAAGGGGAGTTGACACCCTTTTTTTGAGGTGGGACAAAGACAACGCCGAAGCCGTCATGGCATTGGCTGGCCTGTATTCCAGTCATTTGTGGGAGAAATACTGGGATGTACGCAATAGGGCTGCATAATCCGCCAGGATTAATTCTCGCACACCTGGTATGCTGAACCTGCCCATGAACCTGCCGAAAAATTGTTGAAATTGAGATGAGATTATGGCATTATAGGACCTGAATCTTGTAGGAGTGATTCGGTGATGTGTATGTTGGAAATCCCGGCTGGTATAAACTGAAGAGATGATGTCTGTGTGTTTCATGTTAACCTTCTTCGAAGGAGAAATATCATGTGTAGAGAGTTAATCTGTTTAGGTGCATTACTGTCGTTACTTATTGGAATACCCATTGCCCGGGGTGATATTACTGACGAACTGACCGGTTATTGGAATTTTGACGAGGGAACGATTTCCGGAACAGCAGTCGCTGACAGCAGCGGAAATGAAAACCACGGCATCTCCGTAGGCGGTCCTACGCCGGCGCCGGGCAAAGTGGGGACAGGCGCTTTAGCCTTCGGTGCTTCAAAATATATAGTCATTGACAGTGTTGCGGATGATATTCAGGGTTCCGATGATATAACCTTGAATGGATGGGTCAAGACAGCTACCACTGTAAGAACATACTGGATTGCCTGTAACACCGCCACTGGAGGCAACGTAGTCATGTTCGCAATAGATGGTCCCATGGGAGGTGTATCTTACCTCTATGATGGAGGCACAAGCACACGCGAAATTCGCTCTCTGAATCCTGTCAATGACAATCAATGGCACATGCTGACATATGTCAAGAGCGGCTCTGTGGGCACGCACTATGTGGATGGTGTGGAACAAGGTACACACACTGTTCGTTATGCTCCTTTCAGTTCAGATGACCGTTGGTCTATAGGGCAGGAGTGGGATTCTGCCAACCCAAGTAATTTCTTCAGCGATGCCGGTCAACTCGACGAAGTGGCCATATGGAGACGTGCTTTGACAAAGGCTGAGATTGTCAAAGCTTACAATGGCGGCGATGGAATGTCGTTTCTACGTGGACCTGCGGCCTCCAGCCCGGACCCTGCTGATGAGTCCTTGGATGTGCCGCGAGATGTGACACTTAGCTGGGAGCCGGGAGAGTTCGCCAACACCCATGATGTCTATTTTGGGACCGCCTTCAACGATGTAAACGATGCCTCGGCAGCCAATCCCATGGGTGTGTTGTTAAGCGAGGGACAGAGTGCCAATGACTACGACCCGGGTCGGTTGGATTTTGGTCAGACCTACTACTGGCGTGTGGATGAAGTCAATGCTGCGCCTGATTTTACCGTTTTCAAGGGAGACACGTGGAGCTACGAGGCAGAGCCTTTCTCGGTCCCCATCACCCATATCACGGCCACGGCCTCCAGTACGTTCGGCGTTTCCGGGCCTGAGAAGACCATCGACGGCTCTGGTTTGGTGGACGATCTTCATGGGGTAGACGCGGCCGACATGTGGTTCAGCGAGGGCATCCCGGCCACCCTCGAGTATGCCTTCGACCAGGCGTAC
>JADFHU010000707.1 GCA_022567055.1 Planctomycetota bacterium | reverse complement strand
AATTGTCCGATGAACGACAGAACTTTGCCCTGCGTTTCACGGGATTCATTCGTTTGCCGAGAACTCAGGTCTACCGTTTTTATATTGAGTCTGACGACGGCACGCGCTTGACGGTGGGTGGCAAACGAGTTGTTGACCACGACGGTGTGCATGGCATGACCGAGGCCAGCGGCGAGATCGCGTTGGAGGCCGGATGGCATCCTGTCGAATTGCTCTATTTTCAGGGCGTCGGAGGCCTGGGGCTGGAGGTAGAGATGGAGGGGACAGGTCATGGTAGGAGACGCGTTCTTCCCACGATGCTGGGCCACTGAGAGCCCGGACGGATGTCTAGACGCGAAATCCGGGGACCGAGAGAGAGGCCGGATGCCAAGTGTCGCCAGCGGGCAGGATTCGCCCGATAACCTCGTACACCCCGAATGGTCCCTGCGACTCACGGCGTTATTCGTTTATGTTTGACAGGGCCGTCGAAAAAACGCCGAAGAACAGAGACCTTGGGCAATTGCAGAGATCGTTCGTACTCATGGAGCAGAAACCGAAAATACTACTCGTTGATGAGAAGGTGGAGAACCTCATCGTCTTGGACCAGGTCTTAGAAGGGCTGGATGTGACCCTGATACAGGCTCAATCCGGGCCTGAGGCCTTGACGGCGATGGCGGAGCATGAATTCGCCCTGGCCATTGTGGATCTGCACATGCCCGAAATGGACGGGTGGCAGTTGCTGGAGGAAATGGCGATCAATGAACGTACGGCCACGCTGCCTGTCGTTGTGGTCTCTTCGCTCTATTCACGAAACTACTATTCCGTGACGGGCAGTGCCGGCAAAGTGGTCGATTTCTTGGAGAAACCCTTGGACCCCGTCATCCTCCGCAACAAGGTGGAAACGCTCATCCTACTGCACAAGCAAAAGACCGAGTTAATCCTTCTGAATGAGGAGTTGCGGGAATCCACCAAGAGAGCCGAACGACTGACCAAGAAGGTGCTGGACCATAGCCTGGCCCGAAACGAGTTTTTGCGTGAGATGAGTCGCAACATCAATACCTCCATGAACGGCGTGATCGGCATGTTGGACATCGCTCTGGATGAGAGGATCGACCTCAAGGTCCGGGAATGCCTCTTCACCGCGCGATCCTCTGCCAACGCTCTTGTAGCTGTGATGAACGGCATCGTGGATATGTCTACGATCGAGACCGGGGGCATGGAAATCGCCAAGCGACACTGCAACCTGAGCGAGATCTTGCTGGATATTGATAGTCTGATGCACTCTCAAATGGCTGAGCAGGGACGTCAATTTGAAATTGTGCTCGAGCAACCGGTGCCGGAAATCATCTACACGGATCCGAAGCGTCTGCGGCAGTGTCTCTTCAATATTGTTAACTACACGTTCGATACACTGGGTGCACAGTCGGTTTGTGTCTCGTTGGATGTCGTTCAGGACCGAGGCCTGTCGTTTGTTCAGTTTGGCGTGAGAGGATCGATTGCCGATAAGAAAAAGAAGACAGAACAACTCGACTTAAAATCCCGTATCGAGGACCTCCTGCGGGGAGACGAGATAGAAAACCATCGGTTGAAGGGAAACGAGATCGGATTGGTGATTGCCCGGAAGTTGTGCGCCTTGATGGGCGGCCGGCTAGAATGGGTTCAGGTCGAATCCCATCAGAGTGATCTCTTACGCCTTACCCTGCCACTGGGCACCAGCGGGCAAAGCTTGCAAATGATCTCGGAACTCGACCGTACGCTGGTCACCGAGAGGAAAGCTGCCCAGATTGAAGAAGGCCTGTTCGCCGGCACTATCTTGGTGGCGGACGATGACCGAATCGACCAGATAGTCATTCGATCCCTGCTGGAGAAGCTGGGTCTGGACGTGACGGTGACGAGCAGCGGTGGGGAAGCCCTGCGTGAGGCCCTCACGCAGAAGTATGACCTCCTGTTTGTGGATATGCTCATGCCCGATGCGGATGGGTGCGAGGTCACGCGGGAGATCAGAGCCAAGGGACTCACGGTGCCGATCATTGCCCTCACCGGCAGTATCATGAAAAGCGATGTTCAAGACTGTCTGGCGGCAGGCTGTGACGAGCACCTCGCCAAACCAGTCGATCGCGAAAAAATGGTCGCGGTGCTGTCTCAGTATCTAGCACCGAGTGAGAGCTATGTGGATGGGCCGATCATCCATGCCCCCGGCTCCACGCAATGAGCACTCAGGAGTTGTGCAAAAATAAATCATCGGTTTTACGCTCAGATTTGCGTCAGATTCGTTCGTGATCGATTGAGCGAAACCGGAAGCGTAGCAGTTCTACATTGAGGATTTCGCGATTGAGGACCGGACGAAGATGGCGTGAAGATGAGATGGAAAACCGGTGAGTTATTTTTGTACGACGACTCAGTCCAGCTTTTGCATGTCGAAGGTTCCATGGTCGATCTTGCACCGGTACGTCGCTGAGAGCGTACCATCAGTCACCTTGCCCTCATGGCTGTAGACGCCCCCGTAGAGAAGCCCAAGATTCTGCGAGCCCCGAAAACGGAGTTCGCCGTCTGACATCTCTGTGGCAACTGTAATCTTGTAGGTGGCGGTGAAGATCTTCCAGAACCGCGCCCAGTAGTGGAATTGGTATTCGTCGGCACCCGTTTGCGTGACGAAGCACCGAAGTTTTCCATGGTGCCCGTTCTTGTCGCTTAGCCAGCGTCCTTCCCAGCGACCCGCAAGCGTTTCAGTGGACGCCGGCGAGGGGGTGACATTGTTCCACTGTTGCTTGAATCGGGCTGAGCAGCCCATCACGCTGCCGAGTGTGGCCGCCATGACAACAAATTGAAACGTTGATCGCGTTGCAGAATTCATCGTCTCACTTTCAGCTTTAACTGAGCCTTCCCATTCACACCTTCTGCCGCCGCAGTTGAGGCCTTCGATCCATGAGTATTCGGACCTTATCCAGGGCCTCCTCCGAGAGCGCCTCTTCCAAACAGCGTTTGATCTGGCGGATGCCCGTGCGCTCTGTGGCATGGGTGAGAATCACATGCTCGTTGTCCATCGATTCCACGAGGTGGGCAAGGTCGCTCACATGCAAGTGCTTGCCGGCCTGGGCTCGAGGAAGATGCTCCATATCGAAAAACGTGCACTCGGTAATGAGAATCTTGCTGTGGGCGACATAGTCCAAATCCATAAAGTCCCCAAGCTGAGTGTCTCCCAGATACGTCACGATTGGGATCTCCAGGCGGTAGTCCACTTGAATGCCTTGTTTCTTGAGATCGACGATCTGGGGTCCACGGAGCGCTC
>JADFHU010000706.1 GCA_022567055.1 Planctomycetota bacterium | reverse complement strand
AGTCTCTTTAATCTCTACGCGGTAGTGGCCCTTGCCCTTTCAAGATGGGTCCCATAGCAAGAATGCTTTCTCTGGAAAATACAGGGTCCTCAGGAGAAGAGGCAGATTCCCTAAGATTCAGCCCCTGCAGCCGTGCTTCTTCGCCATCTGCAATCGTTGCGAAACCGCCCAGGGCTGGCCATGGCGGTTCTGGGGCTGTTTGCCCATTGATCGGCCTTCCCCTCGGGCGTATAATCATTTCTATGGTTGTTAAATCTAATTTCCTATCAGTAAATTTCCTATCAGTAGAACAGACGTCGTCAAGAATAGGAGTCCGAAAGTTGTCATAGACGACCGTACCCTCGTACAATCATGGGCGTCACTTGCCATCAGATTGAGGTGGTGGTCATGAATACCACAGCAAAGCACTTTGTGTTAGTTCTCATCTGTTGTTTTCTGCAGCCACGACCCTGTCGCTCGGGTGTCATTGGCGACATCAACCGGGATTGCATCATCGTTGTGAACGCCGAGCCCCCCGTTGATGCGTATGGCCTCAGCTTGACATCGGCCGGCGGTAACCTTGTCCCGCTTGACCCAGCTGACCCCGCTCCGTTTACATTCTTGCTGTCTAACACGCGCAACGAGGTTACCTGGGCTACCCTCGGTACTCCCGTGTCGTTAGGCCACTTTAATACGGGCGTGGTTTACAGCGGACCACCAGGAGTTCACGATATCAGTGCTGTCTGGGGTGACGGTCCGACTCCGGTTGCATTTCCCGTAGGAAGCCTTGCGAGGGGAATTCGTTGCACGACAGGAACCGCAGATTTCAACCTCGACAACGTGGTCGATCTCTTCGACATCGATCTTTTGGGCATGGAAATCGCAGCTGAGACGAATAATGATCCATTCGACTTGAATGGCGACCAACTCGTGAACCAGGATGACTTGATTGCATTCCTTGGCGGCGACATCATCACCGACGGCAACAAGCTCAACGGCGACGCTGACTTCAGCGGAACGGTTGCTTTTGCCGACTTCTTAGTTCTCTCGGCAAACTTCGGGAAAGACGGCAGGAAATGGTCCGAAGGCGACTTCATCGCAAACGGCCGAGTCGAGTTTGATGACTTTCTGACGCTTTCCGCAAACTTTGGGAAAACAGCTGACTCGGTCACCCAAATCCCCGAAGCTCACACGGCTGTTGATTTGAGCAGTGCGTCATACATAACGGGACGTGCCAACACATCTGTCCAAGGGTGGGAGTTTGTGGCACTTGCAAACATTATTGTTACGGACGTAGGGTGGCTCGACCACGAGGACAACGGACTCACAACAGCCCACGAAGTCGGAATCTTCAATGACGCTGGAGACTTGCTAACCTCGGGGACCGTTCCGTCGGGGACTAAATCGCCGCTGCAAAATGAATTTCGGTATGTCGCTGTCGATCCAACACTTTTATCGGCTGGCTCCACGTACGTGATTGGTGGAACGACAGAGGCGTTTCAAGACGAATTCCGAGCATCTGCCGCAAACGTATCGTACGACGCCATTGACTTGACCGCTGCTCGGGCCGAGTTCGGAGCGACATCTTTGGTGTTCCCAACATCTAGTTTTACGAGCAAAGCTCCCGGTGTTTTTGGTCCCAACTTCCTTTTTGTTCCTGAACCTGCGCCCTGAACCTGCGCCCTTAATCTGTTCCCGAACCTCACACAGGGATAATGCTCTTCGTCGGACTGTCTCTCCTCGGCTGGTGGCGACGTCACACACAAGTATGAAGCGGTGATCAAGGTGGTGGTCATGAAAACCACGGCGAGGCGCCTCGCTTTTGGTTCTCGCCTGTTGTATTCTTCACTCCTTGTTAATGAGGCTATCTCCCTTCTTATATGCTAGAACTTGCTATGTCAGTTTTGCTCTTATACGCAGTGAACAAAATGAGTCATCATGCCTCCTATCTAAAGGCCCTCAACTTGAAAAAAGTTTCAGTTTCAAATGTTTTGGGCACCCAACAAGTTACTCTATCGTTTCTCGACGACTCCCTAAAGAGATAGCCTTAGACGCGAGAAACTGACCGATTTCGGGCATTTTCTAACTCGATAACACTCAAGTGTTTATGTTATGAAGCCGGATGGATGGTATCAACAGAAAATCCCCTACGACCCGGAGGTTGCGAAGAAGGAGAGTCGCAGGGGACTGAAGATCAGATTCCTTCAAGCAAGAAAGCGGTCCCCCGAGGAGGAAGTTCCTGCAATGACAAGCTGGCAAGGGACCGCTCTGATACAGGGTCTTATGGCGATGGTTTAAGCATATCGGTGAATCTCCTCATCCGTGCTTCCTCAGTCCAGATCCGGATGTGGCCTCGGATCTATATTTCCTAGTTTACCAAAGTTTCCTTGGGAATCAAGGGGAAATCCTCTCGCTCAGACGCCCGCGGACGCGATCTAAGCGACGAACGCGGAGCCCCCTTCCCGACCTCCGCAGGGTACGCCACGGGCGACCAGAGGGAGGTTGACAGGTCATGCCGCTGGCGATATGAGAGAAGGTAAGGGTCATGAAAGAAACTCTTTTGGCAGGGAGTTTAGCAAATGGGCCGTACAAGAACAGGCGGACAGGGACGCGGATTTACACTCATCGAGTTGCTCGTGGTGATCGCGGTTATCGCCCTGCTGATGGCCGTGTTGCTGCCGGTGTTGGGGCGGGTGCGTAAGCAGTCGCAAGCGGTGGTCTGTCAGGCCAAGCTGCGGACAGTGGGGCATCGGATTCAGCGCGTATGTGGGTGACCATGAGGGCAGGATGCCCGGGTACGTCGCGACACGAAGGTTGGCTGACTTTCACCCATGGTTCCTTTCCCTGAAACCGTACACCACCGATTACGAGGACATACTGCTCTGTCCGACGGCCAGGCGCGCGAGAACCTTGCTTGGAGGTCCATTTACCTCGTGGTCCGGCAGGATGTCGCCTTATCCGCTGATCGTCGGTAGCTACGGTTATAACTCGTGGCTCACGGAGTCTCACGACCGTGTAGCCGGACACGCTGGAATGCCGGTTATTTGACTGTGGCCTTGAAAGCGTTCACCCTAGGCACGACAATGAACCTCCAGAGGTCCAAGGCTATTGGGAGCGCTCACCGGCGTCAATGACGTGGGTCTGCTTCAACCGCCACAATGGCGGTATCAACATGCTCTTTCGGGACTGGTCGGTGCGGAAGGTGAGCATAAAGGAGAACTGGACGCTCAAGTGGCACATGGAATTCGACACGTCCGGACCCTGGACCATGGCCGCCGGAGTCCAGCCGGAGG
>JADFHU010000705.1 GCA_022567055.1 Planctomycetota bacterium | reverse complement strand
CACCGGCAGGAAAAATGCCCCCGCCGTTCGACCCGCCATCCCGGACTGCGCCAATGCGTTGACGTACACGACCAACTGTAGGTCGAGGCCGTGGTAGAGCGCGGACCAGTTAACCGCCTTTTCCTTCCGCTTGTAGTCGAACACGATGGCAGTACTTTGACCCCCAATGGTACAGGTATCGACCCGGTCGATCTTGCCATGCAGCCTGATCGTCCGGGTCGGCGACAACGCGATCTCATAGGATCCCAGGTCACTGTCCGCCCCGCCAAAACTTG
The DNA here is from genome assembly GCA_022567055.1 of Planctomycetota bacterium. Taxonomy (GTDB): domain Bacteria; phylum Planctomycetota; class Phycisphaerae; order Sedimentisphaerales; family Anaerobacaceae; genus JAIPFM01. The sequence continues at coordinate 2,999 of JADFHU010000705.1, read as the reverse complement.
CCTCGGTCCGGATCGGTCGAAACTGCCCGGCACGGATCATCTCGAGGATGTCACGCGTTGCCGCCTTCAAAACCGCTTTGGCAGACGTCACCAGAAACGCATTGGTTTGACTGCGCCCCATGAAGTCGGACCAGTAGCGATTCTCCCGCAAGACTCGCTCGATGATCGCACCCACCTCTTCCCATAGTGCGTCCTCATGCATCTCCTCCCAACCCGCCTGCCGGCGGATCCTCTCCGAAATCCACAGCTCCAGCACTCGGTGATAGAAGTTGCCCAGGTCGACCGGCTCCAAGCTAAACGTCTGGCGGGGCCGCAAGGCCAGCACATACTTGGCAAAGTACTGATAGGGACAGGCCGCATAGACGCCCAGACGAGTCGCCGAGGTATCCAGGTCTTCCCCGAACAGTCGCTGGACCACATCGGCGCTGAGCGTTGCCTCATGGGTGAAAGTGGCGGCCTTGCCCATGACCTCCCCCACCTCCGCGAGGCGTTCGTCTCGGCTCAGCAGGTCCACTATTGCCCCAGCCTCCGGCTGATCCCTGAGCCGGCGACACAACTGCTCCGTCCATTCCTGGACGCTGTGCAGGGCATGGGGGCCCGAGGGCGTGCCCTCCGTGAAGGTCTCTGGGACATCCGTAAAGAGTGAGATCAACGCGTCGACGAACTGCGAACGGACGCCCGCATTGCCCTTCTCATCGGCGAGGGGGTAGGTGACGAAGAGCTGCTCGGAGGCCCGGGTAAACGCGATGTAGGCCAGATAGCGGTGCTGACTCAATACATGCAAGGTGCCTCCCGTCAAGGTCAAGCCCCCGGCTTGGGCGACCTCACGGTCCTGATCCGTCAGCACGCCACTGCCCTTGAGTGCGGCGGGAAACTGTCGCTGGGTCGTTCCCACCAGAAAGACCACCCTCACGTCCGGGTGACGACTCCGTTCAATCGACCCCACCAATACTTGATCCATGCTGGGGGGGATCTGAGCCAGGGTCATCTGGCCGAAGGCATCCAATAAAAGGGAACTATAGAACTCGGCCGGATGCCGCTGCTCACCAAACACCACCAGCAGTTCCTCCACGATGCCCATGGTGGCCTGGTAGAACTGGTGTTGCCGATCCGCCCGGGCCAGATCGCCCTGGGCCTCGGACTGTCTGACCAGGTCCCGGATCGCCTCCGATACCCCGAGGCCGTTGAGAAATGAAAACAGGGCCTCGACAAACTCTCGGGCGCTCACCGTCTGATCGGACGGCCCGCCGAGACGCAGCGACTCACGCAGCTTCTTCAGCGGCCGACAGATGCGGCGGCGCGTGGCGTTGAGCGTCTGCTCATCAAAGCCGGAAGGCTCCCCACCGGCGAAGGACCAATCCGCCTGGGCCAACCAATCGCCGGCGCCGACACCAAAGGCAACGCAATAGTTCTCCAGCGTATCGATCTCCCGCCGAGGGACACCGGCCAGCGAGGTCCGTAAATAGGTCAGCACTTCAGACGTGCGGAAGCCCTCCGTCACGATGTTCAGGGCGGATCGAATCAGCATCGCGCAGGGGTGCTGATCCATAGCGCGTTGCTTGTCGATAAAGAAGGGGATGCGGTGATCCGAAAAGTAGGCATAGACATAGGGTTCGTAGCGGCCCAGATCGGAGACGATGACCGCAATGTCACGGTAACGGTATCCGTCCACCTGTACCAGTTCGCGGATCTTTCCCGCCACGAACTGACACTCCGCCCGCTCGTCGGCCGCGCCAATGCAGTGGACACGATCCTCGGCAGAACACCGCCCGACATCGGTCTGGAAAATGGACCGCTCGATATGCGCCAGGGGAGGGCAGGCGGCGAAACGCCGGGCCGACTGGAGAACGCGTGCCTCTCTGGGCTGCAGCTTCAATTCCCTCAGAATCCCGCACAACTCTCCATAGGTCGCCCGGGTCGGCGCAAACAGATCCAAGGGCTCCGGTGGACCGACGGCACCGCCGACATCCATCCCCCGCGGATCCAGGCAGAGTGCCAGCACCGTCTCCTGGGCGACCGCCAGCATCTCGCGCAGTAAGAGGATCTCAGTGGTCGAGAATCCGGAGAATCCATCCACCCACAGGCGCGCGCCCCTGACCAGAGGACTCTCGGCCACTGCCGCGCGGGCCTCCCAGAGCTGTCGATTGGGATCGATAAACCGGCCCTCTACCCGTGACAGATAGGCCTCGTAGATGAGCCGGATATCGGCGAATTTGCAGAACTGCATCCGGTCTCGGTAGAGGTCATGGGTCTGATCCAAGAATCTCTCGATATCCTCCGGGCCCAGGGCGGCCCGTTGCAGTTCCTCCAGGGTCTGGGTCAACTGTCGGACGAGTCCCGCCGACATCGCCGACGCCGCAAAGACCTGAAGTCTGTCCCAATGCTCCTTGAGAATCTGCTGTACCACCATCTGACGTCCCAAGGCCGACAGCCTGGTCTTGGTCGCGTGCTTTCCCAACAGTTGGTACTGCAATCGCTCGAAGGAGAGGACCGAGAGGCGATCAAATCCCGCAATGTCCGGGTGGGAAAGAACCGCGCGCTCCGCTTGGAAAGAGGCCTGCTCCGGGACGAGCAGCAGCAGCGAACCCGTCTCCTTTCTCTTCAGCGCGGCACAGATCGCATCGATGCAATAGCGCGTTTTTCCGGTCCCGCTACGACCCAGAACGAATTGAACTCCCATAGAACCATCCTTGTCAGGAACACCGTGAATCTAGGCTTCCTTACTTACCACAGTTGGGGTGGGACTTCAATGTGGGTCAATGGGTCCGTAGGTCTGTGGGTCCGTAGGTCTGTGGGTCCGTGGGTCTGTAGGTCTGTGGGGCTGTGGGTCTGCGAATCGACGAATGCCCGTATTCTCTTTGCTTTTTCTGGGTTTTCTTGTCTAATGATGTGTGAACCTCCAAATAGGAAAGGGGCTATACTCAGTATGAAGAATCTAAGCAAATACAAGCTGATGATCCTGCTGTCGATTGGCGGCCTGACTTGGGCCGTCCTTACCT
>JADFHU010000704.1 GCA_022567055.1 Planctomycetota bacterium | reverse complement strand
ATCTGATCAATCTTGATTACCTGCTCAAGCCGAACATGAGTATTGAGGCCCAACGGGTCCGTTTTGGCACCAGCGGCCACCGGGGCTCTTCTCTCAAGTCGACTTTCACCGAGAGCCATATCCTGGCCATCACTCAGGCCATCTGTGATTATCGCCACCAGCAGGGCACCTCGGGCCCCCTTTTTATCGGCAAGGACACACACGGCCTGTCTGATTCCGCTCAGGAAACCGCTCTGGAAGTGTTGGCCGCGAATGATGTGGAGACGCGGATTGCCAGCCAGGAGTGCGAGTTTACGCCGACGCCGGTCATTTCGCACGCCATTCTCTGTCATAACCGGGGAAGGACCGGCGGCCTAGCCGATGGCATCATCATCACGCCGAGTCACAATCCACCCAGTCATGGGGGCATCAAGTACAATCCTCCGCACGGAGGTCCGGCTGACGAGGACGTCACCTCATGGATTGCGGAAAGGGCCAATGACCTCTTAGCAAAGGACTTGAAAGAGGTGAATCACCTGCTCTACACCCAGGCGACCCAGCGGTCCTGTGTCCAGCACTATGACTATGTCACCCCCTACGTGGCGGACCTCAAACATGTCGTGAACATGGAGGCGATCCGGGCGGCGGGGCTACGCATCTGCGCCGACGCTATGGGCGGCGCCGGGTATGCCTATTGGCCCGTGATCGCGGAGACCTATGGCCTCAACATCACCGTCCTGAATGGGCGGTATGATCCGACCTTCGGATTCATGAACTATGATTGGGACGGCAAGATTCGCATGGACTGCTCCTCAGCCTATGCCATGGCCGGCCTGATCGAGCACAAGGATGACTATGACATTGCCTTCGGCAATGATCCTGACTTCGACCGGCATGGCATTGTCACGCCCAACGCCGGATTAATGAATGCCAACCACTACCTGGCAGTGGCCATTGATTACCTCTTTAATCATCGGGACGACTGGCCGACCCAGGCCGCCGTGGGCAAGACCCTGGTCTCCAGCACCATGATTGACAAGGTGGCCCAGCGCCTGAATCGGCCCGTATATGAGGTCCCCGTGGGCTTCAAGTGGTTCGTCGAAGGCCTCAGAGAAGGGCGCCTGGGCTTTGCCGGCGAAGAGAGTGCCGGCGCCAGCTTCCTCCGCATGGATGGCACCGTGTGGACCACGGACAAGGATGGGATCATCCTCTGTCTGTTGGCCGCCGAGATCATGGCGGTGACCAAAAAGGGACCGGGCATGCATTACCAAAAGTTGGTGGAGGATTTTCGCAAACCCGCCTACGAACGCGAAGACAGTTCGGCGACACTCGAAGAGAGGCTCAGGATCGCCGACATTTCGCCGGGCAACATCGCCACCGAGACCCTGGCCGGGGAGACCATCACCCACGTCCTCACCGAGGCGCCCGGCAACGGGGCGCCTATTGGCGGACTCAAGGTGACGACGGAAAATGGCTGGTTCGCCGCCCGGCCGTCCGGGACGGAGGACATCTACAAGATCTATGCGGAGAGTTTCAAGGGTCCCAAGCATGCCCGGCAGATTATGAAAGAAGCAAAAGAGGTCGTTGCACAGGCCTTGCAGGGCTAGGCCAACGCAACACGAACAACAGCGGAGGAAAAAGAAAGCCCAGAGGACCGGCTAGGCGCTCTGGGCTCTATGAGAATCATCGTCGTTTTTTGTGTGGGCTACTTCACCTTTTCTTCGATGGTGGCCTTCCTGATGTAGAGGGGCTCCTTAGTCTTTCCGCTGAGTGATCCGGCGGCCTCCAGCATCTTGACAACGTCTTGGCCCTCGACGACCTCACCGAAGATGGTGTGTTTGCCGTCCAGATGGGGCTTGGGCCTGAAGGTCAGGAAGAATTGACTCCCGTCGGTGTTGGGGCGAGCCGAGTTCGCCATGCTGAGTAGATAAGGTCGATTGTGCTTGACGTTGGTGCTGATCTCGCTGCCATAACTATACCCGGGCCCGCCATAGCCATCCCCTTGGGGACATCCGCCTTGGGCCATGAAGTCTTTGAGGACTCTGTGAAAGGTCAAGAAATCATAGAAGCCCTTTTTGGTGAGAAAGATCGTGCTGGTCACATGCATGGGGGCCACATCGGGCATGAGCTTGACCGTAATCTTGCCCTTGTTGGTGTCCATGATCCAAAAGTAGTCCTTGTCCATGTCGAAGGTCATCAGATCGGGTTTCTTCAGCTTGGTCTTCCAGGAGTGGTCGGCGTTTGCGAACGCCGCAGCATCGGCTTCTTTCTGTGCCTTCTTGGCCGCCTCTCTGGCTTTGGTCACCTCAGCTAACTCCAGTAAAATCTGTCTTCGTGTGTAAGCGCTCAAGACCAAATCGCCGCCGGAGAGTGCATCCCTGATGCCGTGTACGAGATAGTCCGCATTGACGTCGATTGCCTGCTTCTTGATAAAGTCCTGCACGAATTGGGCGCCCAAGGTGTAGCTCAGCTTGTCCCTGTCGTCGGCGAAATCTCCGATCTTGAGTTCACTGGTTACGGCGGGGAGCACCAGTAGTGCCAAAAGAAAAACGCCTGTCATAATAAGTCTCATTGCATGTCTATGCCTGGACACCGTGATTACCTCCTAATTGAGATTTCATTGCTGCTTGGCTCAGTCGGCGAGTAGAGTGGCGGGCATTATAGCATGGGGAGAAAGAGACGTAAAGCTGGCGTGACTACTCGACATTTGCCGATTCGGCTCCGGGCAGGGCGAGCGTGAAGGTGGTGCCTTTGGCCGGCGCGGATGAGACTGAAATCTTGCCCTCATGGGCATCCATCACCAGGCGACAGAAGGCCAAGCCCAGTCCGGTCCCGAAGCATTCATCCTGCGTTTCGGTCGAATCCTTGTTGCTGTAGAACGCACGGAAAATGTGCTCCAGTTCGGCTTCCGGGATACCGGTCCCCGTATCCGCCACGGTGATCAGGACTTGGCGGCCCGCCTGCCGAGCAGAAATCGTCAAGGCGCCTCCTCGGGATAGCATGGCCTCCCGGGCATTGAGGATCAGGTTCATCAGAACCTGCTGAATCTGGACCCGGGTCGCCTGAATCCTGAGAGGCTTGGCGATGTCGAGGCGCACGGAGATACCGTCCTTTTGAAAATCTCGGCAGAGACAGATGAAGACGTCCTCCACCATCTCCAAAACGGAAACCGGCTCCTTCTTCTGGGTCTTTCCGTGGGCCATATTGAGCATGCTCTCCATGACCTGGGCCGCTCGGTTGCAGTTGAGAACCGCCTTCTCCAGGGCCTTGCGGACGAGGTCGCGATCATCGATGTGTCTGAGCGCCAA